>NZ_JBQQCE010000024.1:0-39126 GCF_052245645.1 Streptomyces sp. KR55
CTTCTAAGCGCTTGGCCGCAGGTTCGAGTCCTGCCGGGGGCGCAAACACCCTCTGACCAGCGGAAACGCTGGTCTTTTTTCATGTTGGCCCGATGCACATCGCTTACACACCAAGCGCCTTGACCATCCACGATCGTGTACACCATGCTGCGTCAATGGCAGATGAGCGCTACAACATCGGGCCCATGGCTGCGTCATGGCTGCGTGCCCTCAAGTCCGAGAACAAGAGCGACAACACGATCCGAATCTACGGACACGCGGTCAATTCGTTCGCGTGGTTCCTGGTCGACGAGAAGGACGGCTATCAGCCGGTCGCCGACGAGGAAGGCAACCCCGGCCGGCCCGCCCCGGCCGACCTCGAGGAGGTGCACCGCGAGCACGTCCAGGCGTACATCGCGGCCACCATCAAGCGCACGAGCCCGGCCAACGCGCACCAGCACTTCCGTGCACTGAAGACGTTCTTCAACTGGCTGGTCGACGAAGAAGAGATCGACCGCACCCCGATGCGGACGATGAAGCCGCCGACGGTCACCGAGAAGGAAGTGCCTGTCATCCCCGAGGAAGACCTGGTGAAGCTCTTCAAGACGTGCAAGGGCCGGACGTACGCCGACCGGCGCGACACCGCGATCCTGATGCTGTTCCTCGACACGGGCGTCCGGCTGTCGGAACTGACCGATCGTCGGGTCGCAGACATCGACCTCGACCTGATGGTGCTTCGCGTCCTCGGCAAAGGCGACAAGTGGCGGTCCGTGCCCTTCGGCCGGACCTGCGCGACCGCACTCGACCGCTACCTGCGGGCCGCGGCCAAGCACAAGGGCAAGCCGCTCGACGACGACATGTGGCTCTGGTGGGGTGACGGCGCCCCGCACAAGGGGCACCGGCTCACGATCTGGGGTGTCGGCCAGATGCTGAAGCGGCGTTGCGCCCAGGCGCAGATCCCTGAGCTGCACCCGCACCAGTTCAGACACACGTTCGCGCACCTGTGGAAAGTGCACGGCGGGAACGAGGACGACCTGATGCGCATCACCGGGTGGAAGTCCCGGCAGATGCTGTCCCGGTATGCGGCGTCGGCCGGCGCCGAGCGGGCCCGCTCGGCGCACGCGCGACTGAGCCCCGCTGATCGTCTGTAAGGGGGGAGGGAGGAGGGCCCGGTCGGCGTCGGGCGCTCCCTCCTTCTGACCGTCTGTTCAGACGGTGGCGTGCATGACCTTGAAGCCGTCGCGAACAAGCCTGGGGATGCGGATGCACAACCAGACCATCGCGGCGGTTTCCTCTATCTGGTCAGGGTCATAGGCGGCCCTGACCAGTTCACCCTGGACGGTATGCATGACGGGCACGCCATCAGTGAGAGTGGCGCGTTCGAGATGCACGGTCACATGACCCCCCTTGTCCCACGTGTTCGAGTCCAGACAGCCTAGATTCGTACACGCGTTCGATCTGCGCGAGGCGTCGTCACTCTACGCCCCGTAGTCATATTTACGCAGCATGTATGCGGAATGAGGGGTACCAGTGAAGAGATTATGAGGGTGAAGCGGGGCTACTGGCCGGTATCGGATGCCCACTTTTCCGCCACGGCACGCTCAGGCTCGCCCGGCTCGGCGCCCAGGCGGCGCATCAGCGCGGCCGGCGCCCCGCCCTCCAGCTCTGCCTCCTCGTAGCCGATGAGCTGAAGATGGGCGGCCGCTCCAACGATCTCGCGCGGGAGGCCGAGGCCAGCGGCGATGGCGCCGACCAGCTTGGGATCGATGGTGTAGCTCTGGCCTCGCACGATCTTTCCGACGAGGCCGTTGCTGGGCTGGTAACCCGTGTCCGGGTCGATGGCCTTGCTGCAGAAGGCAGCCACACTCATCTTCTCTGGGCCGGTGTGCGTGCCCACATGCTGCTGCACCAATTCGGTCAGTGCATCCCGCCGCTGAGCCATCAGGTGCCCCTTTTCCCCCGGGTGTCCCAGAACACCCGCCGATGTGAGTAGCAAAAACGCAGGTCAGCCCGTACAACCTTTTGACCGGCGCGCCTCATTGTCCATGAATACGGATGTGGATGGTACGTCGTTCACTTCCATTGGCCGAATCTTGACATGTTCTCACGTTGTGGACATCGCTTACGCGATGTGCTTAGGTATCCACATCCACGGACGTGGATGAACGGAGATGACATGCGAGACGACCGCCTACGCCTTACCGACAGTTACCTCCTGCGCAAGCTCATGCAGCGAGCGCCCGAAGGTCCACTGAGCGTGCGAGGACTGGCCCGACTCGCCGGCATCTCCAAGACCCGCATGGACGACCTCCTGCATGACCGGTACCCGACGGTCACACCCGAGGTGGCGACCCGCATTGCGCGGGCCGTCGGCGTCCACCGTGCGGCTCTTTTTCTGCCCGACTCATCCACGTCCGTGGATGTGGATGACCGAGGAGGAACTGTTGAACACCAACGAGCGATCGATGCAGATGCGGATCGCCGCACACCTGAGCTGGGCCAAGACGACGGACCGGGCCGCCCGCACCCGGGCGGCACGCAAGAGGTCGCACCACGACCGGTTCATCGAGCAGGCCCGCGAGCTGCACCCGAACGGCACCGAGGACCAGATCGCCGCCGCGGCTGAGGCGCTGAAGAGCGCCCACTACAGGGAGCTGGCGCTGCGCTCGGCGCAGTCCCGCCGCATCCGCCGCGAGATGGCCGAGGCCGACAAGCAGAAGCGCGTCAACCAGCTGCTGAACAAGGCCGGCGCCGACCCCGCCGCCGCCTGACCCACCCCTGAACGCGCCGAAGGGCCGCCCGACTTGCCCGGCCTGGCGACCCCTACGACTCGGCACCCCGACAACGAGAGAAACGAGGTCACCGTGACCACACAGATTACCTTCCGCCCCGGCACCGCAGGCCTGATGGCCGCGCTGTCCATCGCCGAGACGCTCGCGGCCAACTCCCCCGCCGTACCGAGCAGCATTGACATCGACTCCGGCGACTTCGACCTCATCGAGGTCGAGGGCGTGTTCGAGCGGCCGATCGGCGTCACCATCTACTTCCACCGCTCGCCCGAGAACGTCCTGGCCTTCGCCGAAAAGTTCGGCGCCACCGTCGGTGAGCGGCCGCACGGCGACGAGGACACCTACACCTACGCCGACGGGGTGCTCGACGGTGTCCCGTTCCGGGCGTGGGCGCTGGAACGCGCTGCGGACAAGGCGGTGGCTGCGTGAACACGAAGCTGGTGAACACGGCGGCGGGCGTGATCCACGCCGCGATGCAGAACGGGAAGCAGACGTCCACGGAGACCGCCGCCGAATTCGAGCAGCTCCAGACCGAGGTCGCCGAGCTGAAGGAGCAGCGCGAACGGCGCCGGGTGCGCCTCGTCGCCTGCGAGGCCGACCTGATGGAGATGCGGGGCCTGCTGTCCCCGAACGGCTTCCCCCGCCGGATCCCGCCGGAGGTGGAGATCCACGAGCGGGTGGCCCCGGCTGTCGAGTGGCTGCTGAACCGGGTCGCCGAGCTGGAGGCCAAGCTCACCGAGTATGAGCGGCCGGCCGACGAGGACCCGATCGCGTTCTCCCCGACCGTTGAGGCCTCGTGCGGGCGCGCTCTGGCGACGGGCGAGCCTTGCCCGGACCACCCCGAGCCGCAGTACGCCCCGGACGTGACGCCGCAGGTGGAGAAGCTGCGGGCGCTCCTTGCCGGGCAGCGCGACGCCGTCGCCGCCGAGCCGGACGGCATCACCCGGCGGATCGCCCCCACGCAGGCCCTGCGCGTGGACACGGAGTTGGCAAGCGCCGACGAGGTGTGCCCCGGCAACGAGGTCAACGGCTACCCGGGCGTCCACTTCTTCAAGACGGGGGCGCTCACCGACTCTCCGACTCGCTGCGTGTACTGCGGTGTGGCGCGGTCGGAGACGGGGGCTATGTCGTGACCATCTTCCTGGTCATCCTCGCCGCGCTCGCGCTGTACGCCCTCGGCAGCATCGCCGTGGTGAAGGGGTGCAAGCGGTGAGCGCCGGCCGCAACCGCGGCAGCGACCAGTTCGCCACCGCCGCCCGCGAAACCACCCCCGCCCAGCGCGCCGCCGCCTCCCGCCTCGTCCTGCGGCACGCCCGCAACCGCGAGGACCTCCGCTACCTGCTCGACGTCCTCGGCCTCAACACCCAGACCAGCAAGGACAGCAGCTCATGACCGCACGCACCCTGCCCCACGACGACTACATCGAGGCCGTCACCCTCGCCCTCGACACGGCCGGCCTGCCGACCGATGACGCACGGACCGACGACTGCGAGACCCGCGGCACGTACTGCTACCTCAACGCCGTCATCGAGCTGGACCTGCACCACACCAGCCACGCGGACGCCTGGCCGCACGGCCTGCTGCTGATCTGGGAATGGCACACCGGCATCGAGGCGGAGCACGGCGAGCCCGACCGCGGCCCGGTCTGGCAGTTCGCCGAGCTGAAGGACGACGGCTCCAACGAGTACCCGACGGACCTGCCGGTGTATGGCTACGCCAGCCCGGACGCCATCGCGCAGGCCGCCCGCAAGGTCATCTCCCGCGAGATCGGCCCCGGCAGCTTCTACGGCTCCGGCCGGGCGAAGTGGGACGGCGGGGTCATCGGCGACTCGTGGGATCGCGCCGACGAGCTGGAAGCCGCGTGCGAGGCCTGGGCCTCCGACGAGACCAGCGAGTAGCCACCGACCGTCGGGCCCGCCCTACGACTCCGGGGCGGGCCCGTCCCCTCACCACCCCACACACCACAGCAGGAAGGCACCGCACCGTGGCGAAGACCAGCGGCTCAGACGACACCGGCGAGATGCTCGCCGAGCGCATCGCCGCGCTCATCGTGGACACCGCCCACAACGCGCCCCGGTCCCTGCAGAAGCGGCTCGGTCCGTCCGAGGTCGGCGACCCCTGCGAACGGCGCTTGTCGTACAAGGAACTCGACTGGCCGCGCGCCGCCGCCGAGAGCGACCCGGCCGCCAGCATCATCGGCACCGGCTTCCACACCTGGATGGAAGAGGCGTTCGAGCGGCGGAAGTCGACACTGCCCGACGGCCGGCCCCGCTACCGCATTGAAGAGCGCGTCACCGTACGCGACTCCCCGATCCCGGGCGCCGTCGTCGCCGGATCCTCCGACCTGTACGACCGGGCCACCGGCACCGTGTGGGACTGGAAGCTCGTCGGCCACACGACGCTCGACGAATACCGGCGCAAGGGCCCCGGCCCCCAATACCGCACCCAAGCCCACCTGTACGGCCTCGGCCAGGAGAACGCAGGCGAAGACCCGAAGCGCGTCGCGATCTGCTTCGTAGGCCGCTACCACGAACTCCGCGTCCACGTCTGGACCGAGCCCTACAACCGGCAAATCGCCCTCGACGCGCTCGCCCGCCTCGACCGCATCCGCGCCCGCCTCACCGCATCCGGTGACGCGAACGCCCCCTACGACCACACCTGGTGGTCCCAGATCCCCACGAGCGAACTGGCCAAGTGCCGGTTCTGCGAGTGGCACAAGCCCGGAAGCACCGACCTGTCCGTCGGCTGCCCCGGCATCCAGGCCGACCGCCCCGCGCGGCACGGCTTCGAATCCCTCATCGCATAAGCAGGAGTATCAGTGGACGCGAACAGCTTCCTCATGGGCGGCGGCGGCGCACCGACCGCCAAGTTCCCCACCCCCGGCACCGTCGTCGGCGGCCCCATCACCGAGCAGCCGACCGTCGAGCAGCAGCGGGACATCCAGACCGGCGAAAAGAAGTTCTGGTCCGACGGCAACCCGATGATGCAGATGGTCGTCACCGTCCAGACCGACCAGCGCGACCCGGCCATCGAGGACGACGACGGCAAGCGCCGCATCTTCGTCAAGGGCCAGATGAAGAACGCCGTCGCCGACGCTGTCCGCGCGACTGGCGCGCGTGGCCTCGAGGTCGGCGGCATCCTCCGCGTCCGCTACACCCACGACGGCGAGCAGAAGCAGCGCGGCTTCAACCCGCCGAAGCAGTTCGAGGCGCACTACACGCCCGCGGCCGCCGCCGAGCTGGGCGCCTGGGGCGGTGCCCCCGGCCCCGCGCAGGCACCGGCCGCCGCGCCGCCCGCTCAGTACGCCGCGCCCGCCCCGGCGCCCGCGGCCGCGCCGCCCGGCGTCAACTCGGTCACTGGCGAGATCGGCAACGGCTACGCCGCCCCGCAGCCCGGCAACGAACCCCCGTTCTAACCCCGCCAGCCCCGCCCCGCCGCCGCTGACCACCCGCGGCGGCGGGCGGCCCAACCACTGAAAGGACGCTCATGAACTCTTGGCACCACGCCCAGAGCAGCGCCCGCAAGTGGGGCGGGAGCCCCGACCTGTACCTGCCCATCCACGAGTTCATCGACAGCTCGAAGCAGATCATCGGCGACGTCCGCCACCGCTCCATGTACCACCACACCGCGGGTGTGTGGCTGTGTCAGCGAATCTTCGGCGTCACGCTCGACATCCCCAAGGGGCCCCCGGGATCGGATCGCCCTCGTACGGTCCGCGTTCCGGTCCGCCTCATCGCCGAACAGCACGTCCTCGAGGACCTCGGCTGGCTGCCGTCGCCCGCGGACTACATCGACGGCATGCCGATCGCCCCGTGGATGTCCGGCTCCCAGCGCAAGACCGTCCCGCTCTCCCATCTCCTCCTCAACCAGCCGACCGGAGACTCGAAGTGACCGACCAGCAGCGCAACTTCCTCGGCATCCCCGTCCAGGGCGACATCACCCACGGCGCGACGCGCAAGGAGCAGAAGCCGATCGAGGAACTCCAGCCGATCCTCCAGGCCGTCCTCGACGACCCGACCATCGTGGAGTTCGGGTGGCGGCAGTACACCCCGTACTTCAACGACGGCGAGCCCTGCACCTTCAGCGTCTACGGCCTCTGGGTCCGCACAGAGGACGACCAGGACGTCGTCGACGACGACGACGACTACGAGCTGGAGCTGGACGGCACACACCGCAGCCTCGGAGACGAGCCGTACCGCAAGGTCCCCACCAACGAGAACGGCAGCGGCTGGAAGTGGGAGAAGGGCCCGTACGAGGGGCCCGACAAGGCCAGGTACGACCGGTGTCACGCCCTGTGGCACGCCCTCGAAAGCGGCGCCTTCGACAACGTCCTGCTGGACACGTTCGGCGACCACGCCCGCGTCACCGTCCGCCGCGACGGCATCGAAGTCGAGTTCTACCAGCACGACTGACCCATCCCCCTGTCCGCCCGCTCGCCGCCCTTCCCCACGTCCGCGCCGTCCACGTCCACGGATGCGGACACCCCGGCGGCGGGCGGGCCCCGCACCACGAATCCCGAGGAGCGCACCACCTTGAGCACCACGCCACCGCCGGACACGCTCACCGCCGCGCTCGCCTGGCACACCGCTGGCGCGAGCGTCGTCCGGGTGGCCACCGACGGGTCGAAGCGGCCCCTCGGCGCCTGGGCGCCGTACATGCAGGAACGTGCCACCCCCGAGCAGCTGCACGTCTGGTTCGCGAGCGGGCACCCCGGCCTCGGCCTGGTCCTCGGCGAGGTCTCCGGCAACCTGGAGATGCTCGAGTTCGAGGGCCGCGCCGTCGCCGAGGGCGTCGCCAAAGAGTTCGGCGAGATCTGCGAGGCGTCCGGCCTCGGCCCCCTCTGGGACATGATCAAGCGCGGGTACTGCGAGCGCACCCCCTCCGGCGGATACCACCTCATCTACAGCGTCCTCGGCGGGCCCGTCCTGCCCAACACCAAGCTGGCCCGCCGCCCGTCCACGCCGGACGAACTCGCACAGAACCCGCAGAAGGCCAAGCCCCTCATCGAGACGCGTGGCGAGGGCGGCTTCGTCGTCGTCGCACCGAGCAGTGGCGCGTGCCACGAGACCGGCCACCCGTGGGAGTTGCTGGCCGGCGGCCCCGCCACGGTGGCCGAGATCAGCGTCGACGAGCGGGACGCCCTGTTCGCCATCGCGCGGATGCTCGACCAGATGCCGCAAGCCCCCGAGCCTGAGCCCATCCCGAGCCCGGCGGCCGCCAACGACGCGTCCGCGTTCCTCCTCGGCGGCGGCCCGGCCCTCGAGGAAGGGTTGAAGCCCGGCGACGACTACGAGCAGCGCACCGGCTGGGCCGACATCCTCAAGCCCCACGGCTGGCAGCTGCTGTTCACCTCCGGCCACACCTCCTACTGGCGGCGCCCCGGCAAGACCGTCGGCGTCTCCGCCACTACCGGCCGCGACCCGCAGCGCGACCGCCTCTACGTCTTCACCACCAGCACCGAGTTCGACGCCGAGCGGCCGTACACCAAGTTCGGCGCCTACTCGGTCCTTGAGCACGGCGGCAACCACAGCGCGGCCGCCCGCGAGCTGCGCCGCCGCGGCTACGGCTCGCCGCCCGAGCGTGCCCGGCACCTCACCGCCGTTCCGGCCCCCTCCCCGAGCCCGACCCCGGTCGCCGTTCCGGCGACCGACGGCACTGCCGCCCTGGCCGTGAACGAGCCTCCGGCCGCCGCCCCGGGCACCGTGTGGCCCGACACGTTCACCGACGACGGCAACGCCCTGCTGTTCGCCGACACGTTCAACTCCCGCCTCCGCTATGTGCCTCAGCGCGGCTCGTGGCTCACGTGGGACGGGCACCGGTGGGCGTGGGATGAGGCCGGCCGCACCGTGGAGCTCGCGCGGGCCCTGGTCCGCAACCTCGACCCGAGCGTGTTCGACGAGGACCTCCAGAAGAAGGCGCACCGGCACAAGAACAACAGCCTGAGCCGTAACAAGCTCACGTCCATGCTGGGGCTGGCCCAGTCCGACCGGCGCCTGGCTGTGCCCATGACCGCCCTGGACGCCGCGCCACGGCATCTCAACACCCCCGGCGGCATCGTGTTCCTCAGCGACGGCACGATCGCGCCGTCCGACCCGGCCGCCCTCCACACCCGCTCGACCAGCGTGGCCCCCGACCCGGCCATGCCCACCCCCCGGTGGGATGCCTTCCTCGCCGACACGTTCGGCGGCGACCAGGACCTCGTCGGCTTCGTGCAGCGGCTCGCCGGGTACTCCGCGAGCGCCGACACCGGCACGCACGTCTTCCCGTTCCTTCACGGGCCCGGCGGCAACGGCAAGTCCGTGCTGATGGACGTGCTGCGCAAGCTGCTCGGCGACTACGCCGCCCCGGCCCCGGCCGGGTTCCTCATGGTCGGCCGGCAGGAACACTCCGAGGAACTCGCCCGCCTTCAGGGCCTGCGCCTGGTCGTGGCGTCCGAGATCAACCCGGACGCTCGGTTCGACGAGGCGAAGCTGAAGGAACTCTCTGGCGGAGACACGCTCACCGCCCGGTTCATGCACCAGTCGTTCTTCGAGTTCGAGCCGACCCACCACCTGTGGCTGATGGGCAACCACCAGCCCCGCGTGAAGGCTGGCGGTGACTCGTTCTGGCGGCGCCTGCGCCTGCTGCCCTTCCAGTACAAGGTGCCGGAGGACAAGAAGATCGAGGGCCTGGCGGACATCCTCGTCGCCGAGGAAGGCCCCGGGATCCTCGCCTGGATCGTCCAGGGCGCCGTCGACCACTTCGCCCGGGGCCTGCGCGAGCCGGAGTCGGTGAAGGCCGCAACCGCCGCATACGCCGCCGAGGAAGACCACATCGGCCGGTTCCTGGAGGACTGCTGCACGACCGGCCCGGCCGCCCACATGCGCACGGAGACCGGTCGCGTCCGCGCCGCTTACGAGGCGTGGTGTCACGCCGAGGGCGAGCAGCCGATGGACGCCCGCACGTTCGGCCGGGAGTTGAAGGCCCGGGGCATCGTCCGCAAGCCGTCGTCCGGCCGGTACTTCTACGCCGGGCTCGGGCTGCTCGCCGAGGGCGACGCCGACCAGCCGCAGGGCTGGTGATCGCGATGCGAGTGCCGTTCCTGGTGCCGTTGAGTGCCGTTGCAGTGCCGTTGAAAGTGCCGTTTGCGGACCCTCGTTTCCGCAGGTCACAGGCTTTTAGTGCCGTTAGTGCCGTTGAACTCCCATATCAAGCTCACACGCGCACACGCGCGCACATGAAGCGGAGTTCTTGTGCGACTTCAACGGCACTAACGGCACTTCGATCTTCAAACCCTGGCCTGACCTGCGTGAACACCAGTGCCGTTGCAGGCGGAACCAACGGCACTCGAACAGCACTCGCAACGGCACTCGCCTGGAGTCACCGGTGAGCGGCCTGCCAGCACACGTCATCGCTGAGCGCGCCGCACGCGCCGCCGAGCTCGTGAGGAGCGAGCCCTGCCCGCGCTGCGGAGCCGAAACCCTCGTCGCCCGCACCGCCGACCGTGTCGCCGCCATCGACGTCCGCGCCGACCCAACACCCGTCGACCCGGCCGCCATCCCCGCCGGACGCCTCGCCTGGTGCCTCATCCAGCACCAGTTCGTCGGCGACCGCCTCCGCTGGCGCGACCGCTGGCACGCCAAGGCCTGCGCCCACCCCGTCCTCGTCGACCACGCATGCCCGACCCGACCCGTACAGGAGACCCTGCTGTGAGCCGTTCGAAAGCCAAGGGCACCGCCGCCGAAACCGCGGTCGTCCGCTTCCTCCGCAGCGCCGGCTTCACCCAGGCCGAGCGCCGCGCCCTCAACGGCGGCGCCGACCGCGGCGACATCGCCGGCCTGCCCGGTGTCGTCATCGAGGTGAAGAACTGCGCCCGGCAGGAACTCCCCGCCTGGGTGGCCGAGGCCGAGATCGAGCGCGACAACGACCGGGCCAGTCTCGGCGTCGTCTGGCACAAGCGACGCGGTAAGGCCGATCCCGGCGACTGGTTCGTCACCATGAGCGGCGCCCAGTTCGCCGCGCTGCTGCGGGAGCAGCAGGGCCTGCCCGCCCCGGCCGCCGAGGTGGAGCCGACGCACGAGGGGCCGGATCCGTCGCACGGCGGGCTCACCACCCACCGCGGACGCCGCGAGGACTGCATGGGCCCCGACTGCGGGCCTGTCGATGGCGGTGAGGCCGCGTGAGCGAGCAGCCCACCCTCGTCTCCGGCATCACGCCCGGCCTCACCATCCGCGCCGAGGACTACGGCGACAACCCCATCGCCGACTGGCTGTGTGCCTGCGGCCACCACGAACGCACCACCACCGCCCGCGGCGTCCAGCTGCTGGCCGCCCGCGTCCGCGTCGGCCACTGCCCGCACGGACCGAAGGGAGCCGCAGCGTGATCCCCGACGCAGTGCGCGCCGTCATCGCCTCCGTCATGACCGAACACCCCAGCGCCTCCCCCGACATGCTCGCCCGCCTGGTCGTCGCCGAGCTGCGCGACCTCGGCTGGCACATCACCGCCAAGCCCACCAGCCCACGGAGGAACTCATGAAGACCAGCCGCCTCGCAGCTTTCGGCCGCCGTACCTTCGGCGCCCGGCGCGACCTCCCGCCGGTCACCGTCAGCACGCCGCCGGCCCCCGCCGTCGGCCTCACCCCGGCCGAGAAGCAAGCCGCTGCAACCGGCTCGGTGCTCGCCGAGATCCGCGCCGAACGCAACCGCCAGGACGCCAAGTTCGGCGAGCAGAACCACCCCGACGGCACCGGCACCACTGGCTACATCGCCAAGGCCCGCGCGGCCCGCGAGAAGTGCCAGCGCGACGCCCTCAGCGCCGACGGCCCCCTGTGGTCGCTGGTCCTGCTGGAAGAGGTGTACGAGGCGCTCGCCGAGGCCGACCCCGCCCAGCTGCGCGCCGAGCTGGTCCAGGTCGCCGCCGTCGCCTGCGCTTGGATCGAGGCCATCGACCGGAGGACCCGATGACCCGTCGGCTGCTGCACGCCCTCGCCGCGCTGTACGCCCTGGTCGCCGTCGGCCTCGCACACTGCGCCGTGGTCAGCTGGCAGAACGGCAGCTGGCCGCACGCCGCGTTCTTCGCCGGCGCCGCCGTCCTGCTCGCCGTCGCGATCGTCCACCACTCCTACCAGCGCGACGAGCTCCGCTTTGCCCACGCCCGCCTCGAACGGGACGCCCGGCTGGCCTCGTTCGAGGACGGCGTTGTCGCCGTCGCCCTCGCCGCGGCCTGCTGCGAGACCTGGTGGACCAGCTGCGGCTTCCAGCACGACTCCACATGCCCTCACCGCCACCGGAGCGCAGCATGAGCGAGCCCCGCTACACCGCGAGCACCATCACCGACGAGGCCCTGGACCAGCTGTACGAGCGCGCCGAGCAAGCCGAGGCCGCCCTGCGCCTGGTCCTCGGCGTCGCTGAGGTGATCGAGGCGAACGGCATCAAGTGGGCGGCCGACTCGGTCCGCCGGGCCGCCGGTGGATGCGTGCAGTGCGGAGGGACAGGGGCCTGCAACGGCGGCCCGTGCCCGCTTCACACCGAGCCCGCCGAGCACGTCGGCAACGGGGCGAACGCCGAGGACTGCCCCGCTTGCGCCGGTACCAACCCGCCTTACCCGTTCATCTGCCCCGGCCCCAAGGAGAGCAGCGCCCCGTGAACGTCTGCGGACTGTGCGAGCAGCAGCTGGAGCACGGCTACCTGTGCCCCGGCTGCACCCGCGCCACCACCGAACGCCTCGACCGCATGCCGAAGCTGTGGGAGGCGCTCGCCGCGTTCCTCGCCCCTGGCGGCGGCGTCAGCCCGCAGTACGGCCGTACCCGGGCTGTCGAGGCGCCGCTGCCCGTCCGCGAGAACACCCTCAACCTCCGTGCGGCCGGCGGCATCGCCGGGGTGCTGGAGGACTGGCGCGCCGCCATGCAGTCCGACCGCGGCTGGGGCCCGCCCGCCATCCCGGCCGCCGTCGACCGGCGCGTGGCCGTCGCCGCCCGCGCCCTGTCGATGAACATGGACTGGATCGCCGCCGAGTGGCCAGAGGCCGGGGAGTTCGCCACCGAGATCCGCTCCCTGGAGGGCGACGTCCTGTCCATCGTCGACCCGAAGGACCCCGCCGAGGAGGGCGTGCGGCGTGGCTACTGCGTCGCCCAGTTCGAGGACGGCGAGGTGTGCGGCGCCGTCCTCCGCTCGTACCCGGGCGAAGCCACCATGACGTGCCGCTGGTGCAGCACCCAGTACGGGCCCGAGGACTACTTGATGCTCAAGCAGCTCCAACCCGCTTAGGACTCATGGACATCGCTCCAGCGATGTGCTTTGCTATCCACATCCACGGACGTGGATGACAACTGACAACGAAGGGCCGGGCAGCAGCTCGGGTGCTACCAACACCCGGCGCGCGCACCGCCCGGCCCTCCACCGAACATCCTGACGAGACCAGGAGTCGGCATGACCGATCATTTCGCGCGCGCTGGTAGCGCCGCAAGTTCCCCCGGCGACGCCCGTGACCTCCGCAACCTGCTTGAGGCCGTGGCTGACGCCCTCACTCTCCCCTACGACACCGACGACTACGAGAAGCGGCTCGTCGACCGCGCTGGCTGGGCCCTGGCCGTGATCCGCGGCGCCCTGGACGAAGACCCGGCAGACATCGGCTGGAACGCCGACTACCTGCGGTCCAGGATGGCCCCGAAGCAGGCCGCCACCGACCGCGCTGAGCCGGGTGAGGGCCGATGACCACCCGCCAACTCACCAAGGGGCAGGCCGTCGTCCTCGGCGCCGCGGCTGCCGTCATGGTCGCCGTCGGCGGCTTCGGCGCCTGGGGCACCTTCACCAACGTCCTCGCCGAGTTCGACCGGGCCGCCACGGCGGCCGGTGTGGTCGCCGCCGGCGAAGGGCTCACGCTCATCCTCGCCCTGACCATGCTCGGCCTGACGATGCTCGGGCAGGCGTCGCCCGTCTGGGTCCGCGGCGGCCTGTGGCTCGCCCCGCTCACCGCCTGCTTCACCGGCGTGACCATCGCCGACAACCTCACCGAGGCCGCCGTGTACGCGGTGACCCCGCTCGCCATGTCCGGCGCCGCCGAGGGCCTCGGCCTGATCGCCCGCCGCATCGTCATCCACACCACCGGCGTGGACGCCGAAGCGCAGCGCCGCAACGCGGACGCCGTGCAGCAGCTGGCGTACCACCAGGCCGTCGCCGCCCATCACCCCGACGAGAAGCAGCGCGCAACCGCCCTGCGGAAGTCGTGGGACCTGGCCAAGCACGTCGGCGTCGGCGATCAGATCCTCGGCGCCGACCTGGTCGAGGTGCAGCGCGTCCGCCTCCGCGACGGCGCGGATGCGGCCCTCGCCGGCATGTACGGCGGCGCCACACCGGCCGCCGTCGAGCCGCCGACTGCCCGCCCCCGGCAGACCACCGCCACCGAGGTACTGCGGGAGCGGTTCGCCGAGATGGACCCGGCCGATGCGATCCGCCTCGCGGCTGATGCGCGACCGGATGCGCCCCCGGCAGAGCTGGCCGCGATGCTCGTCGGCTACGGGGTCGTCGTGGACGCCGTTGCCGTCGCCCTGGTCCTCGGCCACAAGCCCGCCGAGTACGAGGTGCATCGACCTGATGCGGCTGATGCGCCACAGGTCAACGCCCTGCCCGCCGTCAACCTGCAAGGAGCTATCGAAGAGGCCGCATCCATCCTTGGGCCCGACGCCAAGGCCAAGGCCATCGCTGAGCATCTGGAGCGCACTCGCCGCCTCGTCGTCGATGAGCCGTACATCCGTACCGCCCTGTCGCGGGCCGCGAAAAAGCCCCAGGGCGGCAGCGGCGGCGACCAGATGCGAGGGGGATACGCGTGATGCGCTGGATCCTGATCGGTGCCCTGCTCGGCCTGCTGCTCGTCTTCCCGCAGCTGCTTGCCGTCGTCGCCGTCGTCGTCGCCGCTCTGCTGTCCCAGCCGATCCTCGTCGCGTTCGGCCTCGGCCTGGCGGCCGGCATCCGCCTGCGCACGCCGGGGAGGTGGGCGCGATGAGCGATCCACTCGCCAAGGCCGAGGCCGCCGTCACCGAGGCGGAGACCAACACCGTCGCCGTGCAGCTGGCGCTCGCCGCCGTCGAACTGGCCAAGGCTGTCCAGCAGCAGCCGCAGCACCAGGGGTGCCAGCACACCCCGCAGCAGCAGTTCAACGCCCGCAAGTGGTGGACGATCGGCGGCCTCGCCATCGTCGGCGGCTGCGTCGCCTGCGCCCTCGCCATGGCGTTCGCCGTCGCCATGATCGCCATCGCGATCGGCGGCACCTGCTCGACCGTCTGCCTGCTCGTCCTGCGCTCGATGTGGCGCGACTACAGGGGGAATTGACCATGCCCAAGTCGTCGTACACCCGCGGCGAGAAGTTCCGTCTGGCGTGGCTCGTCGCCAGGGCCGCGGAGAACTCCATGGCCGGTGACCGCAACGTCGACACGATCAATCCGAAGATCAAGCGCGAGGTGGAGCGGATCGAGGAGCGGGCCGCAGCTCGCGGCGAGGCTGAGGAGAAGGCGCTCCGCCAGCAGCTGGAACAGGCCCGCACCGCCGCGGCGACCGCCAAGGCCACCATGCGCGCCAGCCGCGGCAAGGACCGCGCCACCGCGCGCCAGCAGATGAACGAGAACGAGCGCCGCGCGCGCCGCCTCGAGGGCGAACTGCGCCGCTACCAGTAGCCACACCCCGGGGACGGCGCACCACGACCAAGCAGGGCCGTCCCCGGGGCTCCCAACTCCCCGCAAGGAGCAGGAAGCCACAGCATGTCACTCACCCTGATCAAGACACCAGAAGAGACCACCGACACGGCCACCAAGCAGCGGGAACGCCGCCGCACCCGCTACCGGCGCATCGCCCGCTCCGCCCTCCACGACGACCGCGTGCGCACCGCCAGCCGCCTCGCCGTCCGCCACGCGTCCTACATCACCGGCGGAGGACGCATCGTCGGCCGCCGAGTCTGGGACTCCCGCAGCAGCAGCCGCTACGAGCGCATGATCCGCGCCGCCGAGGCCGCCGGACTCCTCGACGAGGTCAAGGAGTGGGAGACCCGCGGCGAGCAGTTCCGCGCCGCCCGGCACCGCCGCCGCCTCGACATGCTGCAGATGATGGTCCAGGCACCCAAGGCGCTCGCCCTCGCGACCGCCACCGGCACCGGCCTGCTGCTCATGCTCGGCATCCTCATCGCCTGGGGCACCGGCGACGTCCGCGACGTCCTCACCCCCATCGAAACCGTCGTCGACCTCGTCCGCTGGCTGTCCCTCATCGCAGGGATCGTGTGGGACCCGTTCCTGTTCGCCGCCCCCTGGATCGGCCTCGCCGCCATGTGGGCCGTCGGCCAGCACCAGCACACCGCCCCCCAGTGGGCGCTGCCCGCCAGCGCCCGCAGCTTCGGCGACGCCATCACCCCGTCCATCGTCGTCGTCGCCTTCCGTGACCTGGGCATCTCCGCCCTGCGCAAGGCCATCGAGGGCATGGGCGACGTCGGCGCGGCCATGCTGTCCGGCATCAAAATCGCCGGATGCGGTGTCGAGGTCGACGTCACCCTGCCCACCGGCGTCTCAACCGAGGAGATCCAGAACCGGCGCCGCAAGCTCGCCGAGAACCTCAACCGGCACGAGCACGAGGTGTTCATCACCATCCCGCCGCAGCCCCGCACCGTGCGGCTGTGGATCGCCGACTCGGGCGCCCTCGACGAGCCCATCGGCCCCTCACCGCTCATGGCCGAAGAGGACGCCACCGCCGACTACTACACCGGCAGCGCACCGTGGGGGCAGAACTTGCGCGGCGACGCCGTCGGCGTCAGCGTCTTCCAGCGGCACATCCTCATCACCGGCCTGTCCAACCAAGGCAAAACCGCCGCCCTGCGCGCCCTCGCGCTCTGGCTCGCCCTCGACCCGACGGTGGACTTCTACATCGCCGACCTCAAGGGCGTCGGCGACTGGCGCGGCTTCCTAGGCCTGGCCCAAGTCCTCATCCAGGGCCCCACCGACGACCACGTCGCCCAGGCCACCGACATGGTCGAGTGGGGCGTCGACGAGATGCAGAAGCGCATCGCCCTGCTGGAGGAATCCGGCGCCACCGACGGCGTGACCAGGGAGATGGCCCGCACCGACCCGCGGTTCAAGCCCATCGTCCTCATCGTCGACGAGGCCCAGGTCGCCTACGGCTGCGGCGCCAAGAGCCTCGACGGCCGGCCCTACGGCGGCGCCAAGGCCACGTCCCGCTACTTCCAGGCCGTCAAGAAGATCCACGACCAGGGTCGCGCGGTGAACGTCACCATCTGGGAGGGCACTCAGGACCCCACCGACGAGAACCTGCCCAAACGGTCCCGCGAGGGCAACCACATCCGCGGCTCCCTCGTGCTGGGCACCGAGTCCCAGGCCAAGATGGCGCTCGGTGAGGCCCCCGTGGACGCCGGCGCCGCCCCGCACAAGCTCCGCCGCGGCCTGGACCGAGGCACGCTGGTCGTCGCAGGCGAGGGCATCCCGCTGGAGGCCGGCCAGTCGTCCGTCACCGTCCGCACGCACTTCATCAGCGGCGAGGACGCCGTCGTCCTCACCGACCGGGCCAAGGCCCGCCGCGAGTCCGTGGCCACCGTCCACAAGCTGGAGATCGTCGCGCCCGTCGACCACCTCGCCGACCTGGCGGCCGTCGTCGGCCGGGAGAAGCGGGTACGCACTACCGAGGTGCTGCACCGGCTCAAGGCCCGCAACCACGCCGTCTACGAGCACTGGACCGGCGCCCGCCTCAAGGCCCTGCTCGCCGAGTACGACGAGGAACCCGGCACCCTCGACGGCTACCCCGTCGTGAAGCTGGAGAGCGTCGAGCGGGCCCTCGAACGGCGCGCGGAAGAGCTCGCAGAGGCTCAGTGACCCGGCAGTGGGCAGTGACTTTCCACTTGGGAGGTCACTGCCCTGCCTCACTGGCGTTGATCAGCGCAAACGGCGATCAAGTGAGGCAGTGAGGCCGTCTCCAGGGACCCCCAAGTGCCCCCGGAAATGGCCTCCCTGGCGTCCACCACAGCCTCACTCACTGCCGCATCATGGGGGCATGGAGTCGCAGATCATCCGCCCCGGCTACCTCACCGCCCACCAGACCGCGCAGCTGCTCGGCGTCAGCCTCGGCGGGCTCCGCCTGATCGTCCACCGCGGCCAACTCAGGCGGTCTGGAGGCACCCCACGGCAGCCCTGGTACGCCGTCACCGACGTCCAGGCCCTCGACGCCGAACGCCGCCAACGCAAGGTCGCTTGACCGCAGGTCAGACAGCGTGTAACGATCTCGGTGAACAACTGTGCCCACACGAGGCACCACAGACGCACAGCGAAGCCCCAGTCACGATCCCCCGGCTGGGGCTTCCTCGTGCCTGCGCCTGATGCATGATGTCTCGTCAGCATCAACGTTCCAGGGGGGAACATGCGCACCCGCATCACCATCGCCGCCATCACGGCCGCGCTCACCATCGCCCTCGTCGGCTGCAGCAGCGACGACAGCAGCGACAAGGCCGACAGCGCCAAGAGCAGCGCACCGGCCGCCACCAACACCGCGGACAACAACGCCGCCGAGGAAGCCGCCGGCATCCCGGCTGAGCCCACCGGCAAGGCCCGGGATGGTCTGCTCGCCGTACTCTTCGACGTCAACCCCGCGCTCGTCGCGGACGAGGACAAGGCCATCGACAACGCCCGCAACCAGTGCTCCACCATCAACGGCGGCGGCAACGCCGATGCGAGCGCTCAGGCCAGGTTCTCCACCTCCGAGCACGAGGTGACCCAGGCTGAGGCTCAGGCCATCAACGCCGCGCTCAAGGCGAGCCTCTGCGCCTGACGCTCACCAGGGGGTGACGTGGCCACAGACCGCGGCGAACTCACCAGCTACGAGTACCGGCAGCTGCGCGCTCGCATCCTGCGCGAGTCCGACGTGTGCATCGTCTGTGGCCACGGCGCCGCCGACACCGCTGACCACGTCACCCCCGTCAGCAAGGGCGGCGCCCGCCTCGACCCCGACAACCTCGCGCCCATCCACGGGGTCAAGGGCTGCCCCGTCTGCCTGCGCAAGTGCAACAGCGAGAAGGGCAACCGTCCACTCGCTGAGGTGGTGCAGCTAACCACGTCGGTGGACTGGTTCGCAGGCCCCGCAGCGTTGTGAAACCGCAGATCAGAACCTTGCAATGATGATCGATCCGAGTTGATCAGATCAAGATCGACCCGAGATCCTTGATCGTTTTTAGAGAGATCATCTTCTCAACCCCGCGCCCAGCTTTTATTTTTCTCCCCCCGGGCCAATGACGCCGGATGATCATGGAAGGGGGCGTCATGGGCCCCGTCGAGGAAGCCGTGCGCAGCGACGTCGAGCAGCTCGGCGACCTGGTCGGTGTCGAGCCGTCGCTGTCCGAGCTGGCGTACACGCTGGCCGGCCGCATCGACGCCGCGGCGACCGGCCAGTGCGAGACGTGCGGGGAGCCCGTCGCCCAGGACGACAAGCTCCTCCCTCAGTTGACCCGCGAGCTACGGCAGACGCTCGCCCAGCTGTTGGAGGGGCGGGCCGCTGACGATGACGACGACCTCGGAGACCTGGGCTCCCCCGACTGAGTTCGCCGAGGATCTGTACGAGCGGTACGGGCTCACCTGCCCGCCGCGCTGGGGGACACCGCGGCATCCGGACAGGCCGTCGCTGGGGCCGAAGCTATGGAAGGTCATGGCCAAGCTCGGTGCCCCGCCGATGCCGTGGCAGAAGTACGTGTCCGACGTCGCCCTGGAGATCGACCCCGAGACGGGCCTGTTCGCGCACCGCGAGGTCGGGCTCAGCGTTTCCAGGCAGCAGGGCAAGACCGAGCTGTGCCTGGGCGCCCAGGTCCACCGCGCCCTGGCGTGGCAGCGGCAGAACATCGTCTACGCCGCGCAGACCCGTGGCATGGCGCGGCAGCGCTGGGAAGACGAGTTCTGGGAGAAGATCTCAGGCTCGGATCTCGCGAAGCGCGCCCGCATCCGGAAGTCGAACGGCAACGAGGCGATCCTGTGGCCGTCGACCCGCTCACGCATGGGCATCACCGCGAACACGGAGAAGGCCGGTCACGGCCCGCCGCTCGACCTCGGGTTCATCGACGAGGCGTTCGCGCACGAGGACGACCGCCTGGAGCAGGCGTTCAGCCCGGCCATGCTGACACGGGCCATGGCTCAGCTGTGGTGGGCGTCGGCCGGCGGCACCACCAAGTCGGTGTGGCTGAACAAGAAGCGCGAGATGGGCCGGGCGCTGATCGAGGCTCTGTTCGCCGCGCTCGCCGAGGACGCCGCGGCACAGCGGCCCCGGGCGGCCTACTTCGAGTGGTACGCCCCCGAGGACATGGACCGGGCGGACCCAGCGACCTGGCGGGCGACGCTGCCCGCGCTGGGGCACACGGTCACCGAGGCCATCATCGCCGCCGAGCTGGAGAAGATGGACCCGGCCGAGTTCGACCGGGCCTACCTGAACCGCACCCGCAAGCCGACGCCGCCCACCGACCCGAACGTGCCCAAGGGGAAGTGGCCGGGCCTGGTCGACAAGGACAGCAAGCCGGTGGCGTCCAGCGTCGCCCTGGCCATCGACGTGTCGCAGGACCGGACGCGGGCGGCGATCAGCGCGGCCTCGCTGCGTCCGGACGGCAAGGTGCACTTGGAGGTCGTGGCGTACCGGCCCGGTACGGACTGGGTGGTGCCCGCGGTGGCGCGGCTGCACAAGCTGTGGAGTCCCGTCGCCGTGGCGGTCGCCGCGTCTGGGGCGCCGGCCAGTTCGCTCATCGACGACCTTGTGGCCGCGGGCATCGACGTGCCCAAGGACAAGGACCACCCGGAGCGCGGCGACCTGGCCGTGATGCGGAGCGGCGACATCATCGAGGCCTGCGGGCAGATGGCCGACGCGATGAACCAGGGCACCGCGCGACACATCGACCAGGTGCCGCTCACCGCCGCTGTGAACGGCGCCAGGACGCGCCGCAACGGTGATGCCTGGACGCTGGACCGCACCAGTTCGCTGGTGGACATCAGCCCGTTGTGCGCGGTGACGTTCGCCCGCTGGGCGCTGCTCATTCGGGGCCCGATGGTGACGGACACCTATGACGTACTCGACTCGGTGCTGTGAGGGAGGATCGCTGTGGGTCCGACTCTTGGTCCCGATGGTGTGTGGTACTCGGGTGGCCCGCCCCCGCCGCGGAACAGCTGGCGGCGGCTGGGCGACGCCTTGGCGGCGCCGTTCCGGCGGCTGGGCGCGATCTCGAAGCGGGCGATTACGTCGCTGCCCTGGGTTGCCGGCGGCCTGCGTACAGGCGCGGTGTCGTCCTCGCGGGCGCTGGCTCTGATCCCGCTGTTCGCGTGCGTGCGGATCCTCGCTGACAGCGTCGCCTCTCTGCCGGTGCAGACGTATCGGAAGGTGGGTGCGTCACGCGAGACGCTCACGTTCGTTCCTCAGCTGCTGTTCGCGCCGGCCGCGCGGGACAACCTGTATGAGTGGCTCCACAAGGCGGTCGTCAGCCTGGCGTTGCGCGGGAACGCGTACGGGCTGATAACGCAGCGGGACGCTTTCGGTTTCCCGACGATGATCGAGTGGCTGAACCCGGATGACGTGTGGGTCGATGAGACCTCGCCCGTGATGCCGATCTTCTACTGGCAAGGCCAGATGGTGCCGCGGGAGCAGATCGTCCACATCCCTTGGGTGGTGCTGCCCGGATGCGTGGTCGGGTTGTCGCCGGTGCAGGCGTTCGCTCGGACGATCGGCGTCGGGCTGTCGGCCACCGAGTACGGGCTGTCCTGGTTCGACAACGGCGGCACTCCGCCGGCCACGATGAAGAACAGTGCGAAGACCATCACCCCACAGGAGTCCGAGGAGATCTCCAACCGGTTGTCCGCGTCGATGCGCTCGCGTAAGCCGTTGGTGTTCGGACAGGACTGGGACTTCACGGCGCTGCAGGTGACGCCAGAGGAGAGCCAGTTCATCGAGACGATGCGGCTGAACGCATCGCAGATCGCGGCGATCTACGGAGTGCCGCCGGAGATGGTCGGCGGAGACTCCGGCGGGTCGATGACCTATGCGAATGTCGAACAGAACGCCATCAACTTCGCGAACTTCACGCTGCGGCCGTGGCTGTCCCGGCTGGAGGCGAAGCTGTCGGCGCTCATGCCGGGCAAGGAGTTCGTCCGCTTCAACGTCGACGCGATGATCCGCGTGGACCTCATGACCCGCTATCAGGCGCATTCGATGGCGCTGAACGACGGATGGCGCAACCGCGACGAGATCCGTGCCCTCGAGGACCTGGCGCCGCTGCCGGACGGCCAGGGGCAGGTGTACTTGCCCGTGTCGCTGCTCGCCCAATCCACGCCCGCGTCGGATGACCCGCCGGGTGACCCAACCGAAGAGGATGAGTAGGGAGGCCCGCGGTGACTGACACCGAGCGGCGCTACACGAAGGTGCCCGCGGAGCTGCGGGCACGAGGCGACCAGCGGATGATCGGCGGCTACGCGGCCGTCTTCAACCGGCAGTCCAGCAACCTCGGCGGGTTCGTCGAGGTTGTCGACCCGGCAGCGTTCAACGCCAGCCGTGGCGACGGCTGGCCGGACGTGATCGCCCGCTACAACCACGACGACAACATGCTCCTGGGGAGCACTGGCGGCGGGACGCTGCGGCTCGCGATCGACGGGACGGGCCTGGACTACGAGGTCGACCCACCCAAGGCGCGCAACGACATCCTGGAGCTGGTACAGCGCGGCGACGTCCGCAAGAGCTCGTTCGCGTTCCGCACGATCGAGGACGAGTGGGGCACCACCGACCAGGGATTCCCGATGCGGACCCTGCTGCGGGTGCAGCTGGTCGACGTCGCCCCGGTCAACATCCCCGCCTACCCGGACAGTTCTGCCGGTCTGCGGTCGCTCGCGCGGCACGTCGGTGCGGACCTGGAAGAGGTCCGGTCGATGGCGGCTCGCGACGAGCTGCGGAAGTTCTTCCGCCGCACCGACGGCCCGTCTCCAGCGGCGCCGAAGACCCTCGGCGCGGCAGCGCGTATGCAGCTGCTCGCCCGCAAGAGCGACCCCTACGCGTAACATCGAGATCGAGGCGCGCCGGCCTAGCGGCCGGTGCCCGGCAACGGGCCGGACATGCCGATTGGAAACCCCGTCGGCACGCGTAGCACGGAGTAGCGATCAGGCGACCGCGGATTGCAGCAAGCGTCCGCCACTGACACCCGCATTCGGGTGTGGGGCGCCGTGGGCTCCCGTTGGAGATCACATCCCGACGGGAGCATTTGCATGTCTGATGTCGTCAAGCGTCTGCGCGAGCGGCGCGAGCAGGTGTGGCAGGAGGCCAAGGCCCTGGCCGACCGCGCCGCCGAGGAGAACAGGAACTTCTCCGGCGAGGAAGAGGGCCAGTGGCAGTCCCTGAACGCCGAACTGGACGCCCTCGACAAGCGCATCAAGAACGTCCTGGACGGCGAGCAGCGCGCCAAGGACGCCGAGGACGCCATGGCAAAGCTGCGTGGCGAGCCGCGCAAGCAGGACGGGAGCAGCGGGCAGCGCGGCGGGTTCGGCTCCGAGGAGCTGCGGGCGTTCGCGCGCGGCGAGGGCGGCCGGCACTTCGACGTCCTGCCGTCGGGCCCGGTCAACTACCGTGACCTGACCAAGGGCTCGGCGACGGCGGGCGGCAACACGGTGCCCACGTCGTTCTACGAGCGGCTGATGGCGCACCTCATCGAAACGTCCGCGGTCCTCCAGACCGGGCCCACGGTGCTCAACACGAGCTCCGGCGAGCAGATTCAGATCCCGAAGACGACCGCGCACTCCTCTGCCGCGATCACGACCGAAGGCAGCCCCATCACTGAGTCGGATCCGGCGTTCGGTCAGGTTCCCCTCGGCGCGTTCAAGTACGGCACGCTCATCCAGGCATCGCGGGAGCTGACGACCGACACCGGTGTCGACCTGGAGGGCTACCTGTCCATGCAGGCTGGCCGCGCGATCGGCAACGCCTTCGGCGCGCACATGGTCACCGGCACCGGCACCGGTCAGCCGCGCGGCATCGTCACCGACGCCACTGTCGGCAAGACCGGCGCCACCGCGGGCGGCGCGATCACCTCGGACGATCTGATCGACCTGCAGTACTCGGTCATCGCGCCCTACCGGGCATCGTCCTCGTGCTTCTGGGTGGTCAAGGACGCAACCCTCGGCGCGATCCGCAAGCTGAAGGGCTCCGATGGCCAGTACATCTGGCAGCCGTCGCTCGTCGCAGGCGCGCCGGACCTGCTCCTGGGCAAGCCGATCGTCACGGACCCGAACGTCGCTGGCGTCGGCTCCAGCGCCAAGTCGGTCATCTTCGGCGACTTCTCGCAGTACTTCGTCCGCCTCGCTGGCGGCATCCGCTTCGAGCGGTCCGACGACTTCGCGTTCAGTTCGGACCTGGTCACCTTCCGGGCCCTGATGCGCGCGGACGCCGCGCTCGTCGACCTGACCGGCGCGGTGAAGGTCTTCCAGGGCGCCGCGTAACCCATCTGATCAGGCCCGGCCGCAGAGGCAGCGCTGCGGCCGGGCCGCTCCATCAAGGAGGCAGCTATGCCCGACCCGAAGGTGTTCGACGAGGACACCAACTCCTGGACACACGGCGCGGCGATCGCGAACGTCGGTGCCACCTACGACGCCACCGTGCAGGCGGCGATCAACGCGATCCTGGCTGCACTGCGCAGCGCCGGGGTCATCGCGCAGGACTGAGGCCAGCATGCGCATTCGAATGCTGGTCACCTTGTCCGGGACGCGCAACGGCCAGGACTGGCCCGCCAAGGGTGGCGCCCTCGAGGTGCCCGACGACGAAGGCGCGCAGCTGTGCGCGACCGGGATCGCCGAGCCCGTGGCCGAGATAGGCGAGACACAGAAGGCCGTGCTGCCGGAGGTGTCCGAGAGGCGCCGCGGCCGTCCCCGCAAGCCCCGCGATGCCGAGGGCAACATCATCAAGGAGTAGGCCGTGGCCAACGAGTACGCCTCCCTGGCCACAATCAAAGAGCACCTGGGCGTCGAGGCCAGCGACACCAGCCGTGACAGCCTTCTGCAGCAGGCACTCGCCGCGGCATCCCGCGGGATCGACCGGGACACCGGCCGCCGCTTCTGGCTTGACTCCTCGGCCGTTCAGCGCACGTTCAACCCGGCCGGGAAGACAGTGTGTGATACGGACGGGGAACGGCTGCTCGTCAACGACATCGGCAGCGCGGCGGGGTTGGTCGTGGAGACGGGCTCGGGCGGCTCATTCACGGCGGTCACGGACTACGAGACCGCACCAGACAATGCCTTGCTCGACGGCCGCCCGGTCACAGCGCTGCTGCGCACGTCCGGCAGCTGGGGCCATGGCACGACGCGGGTCCGCGTTACGGCCCGCTGGGGCTGGCCGGCAGTGCCCGACGAGGTGGTGCAGGCGACGCTGATTCAGGCGACGCGCCTGTACAAGCGGAAGGACAGCCCCGAGGGCATCATCGGGTCGGCTGAGTGGGGCGTGCGCAACCTGTCCCGTATCGACCCGGACGTCTACGCACTGGTCAAGCACTTCGTGCTGCCAGGCTTCGGATAGGGGGCGGCCGTGCAGATCTCCTTGGTACGCGACGCCATCGCGGCCGCGGCCCGTGTGGTCGTCCTGCCCGCCGGTATCGGGAAGCTGACGTGCACGGGCTACGTGCCCGACTCGATCGTCGCCCCGTGCTTCTTTGTCGGCGAGGTCGACGTCAACTACGACAAGACGATGGGCCGCGGCACCGACGAGCTGCTGTTCACGTGCCGTGTGCTGGCCGGCCGGGCGGACGACCGATCCGCCCAACGGATCCTGGACGCACTGCTGTCCGGGGCGGGCGCGGCCTCGTTGAAGCAGGCCATCGAGGCTGCCCGCGGCGGCCCCGGCGAGATGGCCCTGGGCGGCCTGGCCGACGACCTGCGCCTCGAACGCGTGCAGGGCTACCGCTGGTACGAGCACCAGGGGTCCAGCTTCGTTGGCGCCGAACTCGCCATCAAGGTCATCGGAAGCGGGAGCACCTGATGAAAATCCGCATCACGCAGGCGATGCCCGAGGGTGCCGTCCTGCACGACCGGCCCTGGCCCACGGAGGGTACGGAGGTCGACGACCTGCCCACCGCCGTAGCCGCCCACCTGGTGGCCTCCGGCGTTGCCGAAGAGGTCACCGAAGAGCCGCCCGCCCGCGGGCGCAAGAGCCGGGCGAAGGGAGTCGACGATGGGTAAGTCCGTCCTGACCAACGTGCGGTGCTTCGCCGTCGGTGTCGACCTCACCGGCGTCTCCAACAAGATCGAGGTGTCCTCTGAGGTCGCAGCCAAGGAGGCCACGAACTACGGCTCCAGCGGCTACAAGGAGGTCGTGGGCGGGCTCGCCTCGGCCGAGATCTCCGGCGAGGGGCAGTGGGAGGCCGGCGATTCCACCAAGGTCGATGACGCGTCCTGGGCGCAGATCGGCGGCGTGGGCCCGTGGTCGATCAGCGCCAACAACGGTGCGGCCGTGGGCGACCTGGCGTACTTCACCAGCGCGCTGCGTGCCGACTACAAGCTGCTGGGCGAGGTCGGCGAGGTCGCGCCCTGGACGTCGATGGCCAAGTCCGCGTGGCCCTTGGTGCGCGGCCAGTTCGCTCACCCGCCCGGCACCGCGCGCACGGCCTCTGGCACCGGCACCGGCCTGAACCTGGGCGCCGTCGCTGCCAATAAGCGGCTGTACGCGGCCGTGCACGTGCTGTCGGTGGCCGGCACCACGCCGTCCATCACCGCTCGCGTGGAATCCGACGACAACTCCGGGTTCACCTCGGCGACCACGCGGCTGACGTTCACCGCGGCCAACGCGGTGGGCGGGCAGATCCTGCGCACCGACGGCACCGCCATCACTGACACCTGGTGGCGAATCGCCTGGACCATCTCCGGCACCACGCCGTCGTTCCTGTTCGCCGCCACGCTCGGCATCCAGTAGCCGATCCCACTCCGCAGCCCGGCCATGTCGGGCCTGTCGCCATGCCCTGAAAGGGGGGCCTCGTCATGCCCAAGATGGTCCTGCTCGCCGAGTACCTGTCCATCAACGCCAACGTCCTGAACACCTTCACCAAGAAGGCGGAGCTGACCGTCGAGGTGGAAGAGAAGGACGTCACCAACTACGCCTCGCTGGGCTGGAAGGAAGTCGTCGGCGGCCTCAAGTCCGCTGAGCTGTCCTGCGAGTTCCTGCAGGACTTCGCCGCCACCCAGCTGGACGCCATCATGTGGCCGCTGCTGGGCACCGTCGTGCCGTTCGAGGTGCGCGCGGACCAGGCCGCGGTCGGCACGTCCAACCCGAAGTACACCGGCAGCATCCTGATCAACGGGTGGAATCCGCTCACCGGGTCGGTCGGCGACGAGGCCACCGTCAGCCTCGGTTTCCCGACCTCCGGGCAAGTCCTCCGGGCCACGGCCTGATGGCCGGAGGGCCGCCGTTCTCCCTCGGCGTCGAGACGCACTCCGGCCTCGACGCCCTCGTCCGGGCGATCCGCGCCGAGGAGGACGGCAAGGCACTGCGCAAGGACCTCGCGAAGAACATGCGCGAGGCCCTCAAGCCCGGCGCCCAGCAGGCCAAGGACTCCATCATGGCCATGGTCTCCCTGAACGGCGCGACACCGGCGCTGCGCACCTCGATCGCACGGAAGATCCGGCCTGAGGTGAAGCTCGGCGGCCGCTGGTCCGGGGCGCGCGTGAAGGCCTTCAAGACCAAGAACATCCGCAACTTCCCCAACGCGCCCAAGCGCACCAACCGTGCGAGCGGCTGGCGTCACCCGGTGTGGGGCAACCGCGAGAACTGGGTCACCCAGCGCGGAAAGCTGGAGTGGTTTGACCGCGCGTTCCAGGGCCGCGAGGGGATCTACAAGCAGGCCGTAGAGCAGGCCATGGAAGACATGGCCCGGCGCATCGCCGACCGGACCCGATAGGAGCACGCGTGTACCTGGTCTACAAGCCCGAGGGCAGTGACGAGCCGAAGCGCTGGCGGTACCAGCCGAAGAAGCTGATGTCTGCCGAGCGGGAGATGCTCGAGCGGCGCACTGACCGCAACTTCACCCAGTTCACCCAGGACGTCGTGAAGGGCAACAGCCAGTGCCGGCGCGCGCTGCTGTTCATGTACCTCAAGCGGGAGCACCCGACGATCAGGTACGAGGACGTCGACTTCGCCTGGGATGAGCTGACTCTGGAGCATTCCAAGGGTGAGCTGATCGAGATGCGGAAGAGCGTCGTCGACTCCGTGCCCGCGGCGCAGCTGGACGCCGTCCTCGCCAAGCTGGACCAGGAGATCGACGAGGCCTACGAGGACCCGGACGAAGAGGGAAAAGCGAGTCTGCCGATCGCCGGTTGAGGCGACTCGGCGACGCCGCCCACCTGCTCGGCATCAAGGGCAGGGACTGGGACACCCTCACCGTCGAAGAGACGGACGCCTACCTCGCCTGGCTGGACGCCTACATCGAGGCGCAGCAGAAGGCCAACGAGAAGCTCAAAGCGGGGCGCTGACTGCCGCCCCCTGACCACAGGGGAGCGGGATGAGCGACACCTCGCTCGTGTTCAACCTGGTCGCCCGCGACAACGCCACCGAGGAACTGGGCCGGGTCCGGGAGAAGTTCGACGCCGCGGCCGCGGGCATCGCCACCGGTGTAGCGGCCGGCCTCGGCGTGGGCGTGGCCGCGTCGCTGGACATGTCGGCGGCCAACGCCAAGCTCCAGGCGCAGCTGGGCGTCGGCCCGGCCGAGGCCGCCGAGCTGTCCAAGGTGTCCGCCGAGGTGTACGCCAACGCGTGGGGCGACTCCACCGAGACCGTGAACACCGCGATCGCGGGCGTCTACCAGAACATCGGCGACGCCTCGGAGGCCGAGGGCGGCCTGGAGGGCCTCACCACCAAGGCCCTCGCCCTGTCGCAGACGTTCAACCAGGAAGTCGGCCCGACAACCGCCGCGGTCGGCCAGCTGATCAAAACCGGTCTGGCGAAGGACGCGGACGAGGCGTTCGACATCCTCACCGCCGGGTTCCAGTCCGGCGCCAACAAGGCCGACGACTTGTTGGACACCATGAACGAGTACGGCACCCAGTTCCGCAAGTTCGGACTGGACGGGCAGACGGCAACTGGCCTGCTCAGCCAGGGACTCAAGGCAGGTGCCCGCGACGCGGACATCGTCGCCGACAGCATCAAAGAGTTCAGCATCAGGGCCATCGACGGCTCGGAGTCCACCAAGGCCGGCTTCGAGGCGATCGGCCTGTCCGCCGGCGACATGGCGGCGAAAATCGGCAAGGGCGGCGACTCGGCGACCGAGGCCCTTGACCTGACGCTCGACAGGCTGCGGGCGATCAAAGACCCCGTCGAGCGGGAGGCCGCGGCGGTCGCCCTGTTCGGCACCCAGGCGGAGGACCTGGGCGAAGCCCTCTACGCGCTGGACCCGTCCAACGCGGTGGCAGCACTGGGTGAGGTCGGCGGCGCCGCCGACAAGATGGCCAAGACCGTCGGCGACAGCCCAGCGGCCGCCCTGGAGTCCTTCAAGCGGGAGGCCGTGCAGAAGCTGGGTGAAGTCGCGGGCACGTTCATCCAGTTCGCCACCGACAACTCCGGGGTGTTCGAGCCGCTCGCCTACACCCTCGCCGGGATCGCGGGCTCGGTCCTCGCCATCAAGGCGGGGATGATCGTGTGGACCGCGGCCCAGACGGCGTGGACCGCCGCCACGACCATCGCCACCGGCGCGCAGTGGCTGTGGAACGCGGCCCTCGCAGCGAACCCCATGGTGTGGGTCATCCTCGCCATCGGCGCCCTGATCGCCATCATCATTGTGATCGCCACCAAGACCGAGTGGTTCCAACAGCTGTGGTCGGCGATCTGGGGCGGCATCACCTCATTCACCAGCGACGCAGTGGGCTGGATCTCGGATGCACTCGGCTGGTTCTCCGGCCTGGGCGATACCTTCGCCGGCTGGTGGGGGTCCGCCAAGGAGTGGGCCATCACCAAGATGACGCAGCTGGTCAACTGGGTCACCGGCCTGCCCGGGCGCATCTGGGGCGCCATCTCCGGACTGGCCGCCCTCCTGCGGGACACCGCCTCCGACGCGTTCCAATCCCTGAAGGACGCCGCCGTCAACCGGGCCATGTCCCTGGTGAACTGGATGACCGGCCTGCCTGGACGCCTGGTCGGCGCACTCAGCGGACAGGCGTACCGCTTCTACAACATGGGCCTGGACTTCGTGACCGGCCTGTGGGACGGCATCTCTTCGGCCGGCGGCTGGCTGTGGGATCAGGTGTCCAACTTCGCCAGCAACTACATCGTGGAACCGGTGAAGGACTTCCTGCACATCGGCTCCCCGTCGAAGCTCGCCGCCGACGAGATCGGGCGCTGGTTCCCTGCCGGTATCGCCATGGGCGTAAAGGACAACGCGGGTGTCGTCGACGACGCTGTGCGCGACCTGGTCGACCCGGCCGCCTACCGGCCCGGCCCGGTCAGCACGGGCCTGGCCCCGGCCGTGGGCGCCGCCTCCAGCCTCGGCGGGGCGCGCCGTGAGATGCGCGTGCTGTTCGAGTTCGTTGGCGGGTCCCGGGCCTTCCGGGAGTTCTTCCAGGAGTCCGTCCGCACCGATGCGGGCGGCAGCGTGATCAAGTTCGCGGAGGGGTGACGTGCCGAACCTGCCCCCTCCGGTGTGGGCCGAGCTGTTCTACAGCGGCGCCTGGAACACCATCACCGACGATGTCCGGGTGACGACGTCGGCCATCAAGATCGCCAGAGGCCTCACGTCCGAGTCGTCGTCCGAGGCCGGGCCGACGTCGTGCGAGTGCGACCTGGACAGCCGTGACTACAAGTACGCGCCTCGGGCTCCGCAGTCCGAGCTGTTCGGCAAGATCGGCCGAAACACCGGCTTCCGGCTCGGCTACACGGTCGGCTCGCCGTGGGCGGAGCTCAGCGGGAACATCGCCACCAACGATTCCATCGAGACGCCCGACAACGCCGCGCTGGATGTCACCGGCGATTTCGACCTGCGCCTCGACGTGGCCCTGGACGACTGGTCCCACAGCCAGATGCTGGCCGTCCGCTACAGCACCACGGGCGACAACCGCTGCTGGGCCCTGGAAATCCTCGACGGCCTGCTGACGTTCATCTGGTCCCCCGACGGCACGCTGGCCTCCCGGCGCGACGTGGCCGCCACGGAGGTACTGAAGGCCTACAACGGCCAGCGGCTCGCCGTCCGGGTCACGCTCGACGTCAACAACGGTGCCGGCGGCCACGAGATCCGCTTCTACACCGGCCGCACCGTCAACGACGAGGAATGGAACCTGTTGGGCGCCCCCATCGTCGGGACCGGCACCAGCGGAGTGTTCGGCGGCACGGCCCCACTGGAGATCGGCGCCGGAACCTCGTTCAACTCCACCCCGGCCGGCGGCGTCCTGGACCGCATGGCGGGCAAGGCCTACGCGCTGAAGCTGCTCAACGGCATCACCGGCACCGTGGCCGTGGCTATGGCCGTCTCGGCGGCCACCCCCGGCGGCACGTCCTTCACCGACTCCACCGGTCTCGTGTGGACGAAGCAGGGCAGCGCCGTCTTCACCAACAAGCACACCCGCATGGCCGGGGAGGTGCCCGCCTGGCCGCCCACCCGGGACCTGTCGGGCAACGACAACTACGTCAGCATCAACCCCACGGGCGTGACGCGCCGTATGGACGCGGGGAACAAGCCGCAGGACTCCGCCCTGCTGCGCTACATCAAGGTCAACAACCCGGTCGAGTGCTGGCCCCTGACGGATGGACCCACTTCTACGGGAGCACGGTCTTTGGTGGGCGGCTCCGACATGATCCAGGAAATCCTGATCGGCACAGACACGGCCGCCGAGTGGTCCGGTGGACGGCTTGCCGACTGGATCGAGCCCACCCTGTCAGTAAAGGCGAACACCACCGGAGACCTCAGGGGGGCTTGCCGACGCACCTCCGGAACCGACGCCTTCTGGTCTGTGGACCTGTTCCTGTCCGGAGGGGGCACGCCTTCCTCGGGACAGGTCACGATCTATGACCGTGGTGCCGGTACGGACGACGACAACCGGGTCTCCATCCAGATCATCTTCACCGGCAGCCTCGACCGCCTGACAGTGATTCGCCAGTCAGAAGGAAACGATTCCTCCAGCTCGGCCCTTCTCTCCAACGTCGACAACGTCGGCATCTACAACGAAGACCCTCACCACATCCGCCTGTCCATCGACCCGCAGGCGTCCAGCACCCTCTGGTACCTCTACGTCGACGGTACGTTGCGCGCCAACGGGACGATCACCAGCATCGTCATGAAGTCCGTGCGGACCATCCTGCTCGGATGGGGCTTTGCCACGATCCCCAACACCACGATGACCGACCGGTCCTTCGGTTTCATCACCTACTGGGACGGCAATGGCCCCTCCGCCGCGGACATCTACGACGCGTACACCGGCTTCCGAGGCGAGAAGGCCGGGACCCGGATCGAGCGGCTGGCCACGGAGAGCGGCTACACGGCATCCGTGGCCGGAGAGACCGAATACCAGCGGCCCATGGGCATCCAGGGACAGAAGAAGCTGCTGGAGCTCATGAACGAGGCGTCCGCCACGAACTTCGGCTACCTGCTCGACCGCCGGGACGCCACTGAGGTGATCCACCGCGGGCAGTCAACGCTGTGGAACCAACCGCCCGCGCTCACGCTGGATTTCTCGGCTGGTCTGATCTCGCCGCCGTTCAAGCCGGTCGACGACGACAAGCTGACCGAGAACGACGTCAGCGTGAAGCGGGAGTACGGCTCGGTCCCGGCCCGACAGGTGCTCGAGGAAGGAGACCTGTCCGTCCTGGACCCCGAGCAGGGCGGCGTGGGCCGCTACGACCGGGCCTACACCTACAGCCTGGAGACGGACGCACAGGCCGACCAGGTGGCCCACATGCGGCTGCACCTGGGCACCTACAACGGCGTCCGGTACACGCGGATCACCCTGAACCTGGCCAACTCGCGGGTCTTCGCCCTGATCGACGACATCCTGCGCGTCGACGTCGGCGACAAGCTGCGGCTGACGAACGTGCCGGAGGACCACGGCCCGGACGACGTGGATGTCCTGGTGGCCGGCTACTCGGAGGAAGCCGGCCCCGACGCCTGGCTGATCACGTTCAACTGCGTGCCCGGCGAGCCGTGGACCGCGGGCGTGGTCGGCAACGACATCTACGGACATGTGGACACCGACGGCAGCCAGCTCGCCGCGGCCGTGGACGCCACCAGCACGGTCCTGTCCGTGGCGGTGACGGACGGGCCGCTGTGGACAGCGGACCCCACCGACGTGCCGTGGGACATCCGGGTCGGCGGCGAGGTCATGACCGTGCAGGCGGTCGGCCAGATCCTCAACGCGAACTCCAGTTTCGACACCAACGTCTCCGGCTGGAGCGCATTCGGTGGCGGCACGCTGGCCTGGGCAATGTCCTCCATCCGCCAGTCGGGGGCCGCGGTACTGACCACCGGGGCGGCAGCACAGCCGCGCTTTGAGGCAACCGCGGTCACGGGGATCACGTCCGGTGCGCAGTACCGGGCCACGGGGTGGATCTTCGCCGGGTCGGCACTGCCCGCCGGGGTCGGCATCAACGTCAACTGGTACGACAGCGGCGGCACCTACCTGTCGACGTCGTCCAACCAGCGCGTGCCCGCCGTCGGAGTTTGGGACGTGTGGGACGCCGTGTTCACCGCTCCTGCGAGTGCTGCACGGGCCGGAATCCTGCTGGGCTGCACCGGGACACCAGGGGCCGGAATCCAGGTGTGGGGGGATGACATCAAGCTCATCCCGCTCACCTCGTACAGCAGCAGCCCGCAGACGTTGACCGTCGTCCGCTCGGTCAACGGCATCGTCAAGGCCCAACCGTCCGGCCAGGACGTCCGCCTGGCCAATCCCGTCTACGTGGCGATGTGAGGAGGCAGCCATGCTGTGGCTCGCAGGCATGCGGATAACGGCCGACCGGCTGAACGACAACTCCCTGGACGCGTCGACCTCGTCCGGGCTGGTGGCCGGCACCGACTGGACCGTGAACTCGTTTTCGGGGCGGAAGGTCAACGGCATCACCACCGTGCACATCTATCTGATGTACACGGGAACCACGGTGGCCGTGGCATACAACGCCAACCTTTCCGACCGGACCATCGCCACCCTGCCGTCCGGCTGGCGGCCACCCGAGACCATCAACGCACTGGCCGGTGACGGCACAACGATGGGCGAAGTCACTATCGGAACGACCGGGATCGTAAGCCTCCGGGCGATGGGCGGGGACCTCGCCAACGGCCGCAACTTCCGCATCACGGCGGAGTGGATCAGCGAGAACAGCTAAGGAGAGAGAGCAGATGCCCCTCGGTGCCCCTCAAGGTCCCACGCAGAGCCAGTGGACGATCGCTGCGGCGAGCATCGCACTGGTCGGCGAGTACCCGGTCGCCTTCAACATCGCAGCGATGGCCGACAACCCGGACGCCCCCGGCGTAGCCGAGACCGTGCAGAAGTTCGTCGACCTCATCGCAGCCTCGTCGGACTTCAAGGTGAACATCGCGACCCGCACGTACTCGTACTCGGAGCGGATGACGCCGACCGCCTGACCTTCGCCCACCCCCACGCCCCGCGCCGCCGGCCGGGGCTTTCTCTATGCCCTGGAGATCCCATGGACACCACAGGACGCCACCCCAGCACCGTGCAGGCCGTGCGCGGTCTGGCCTACGACCATCTCCCGCACCGGCTGCAGGTGGTCAGCCGCCCGTTCCACGACCTGGTCGCCGAGATGCTGCGCATGCTCCCCGACGACCCCGAACTGACAGCAGCGATCCGAAAGATCCGTGAGGCGAAGGACTGCTGCGTCCTGCTCGCCGCCCTCGACGACACCGCTGCAGAGGAGACCCGCTGATGGCCACACCACTGTCCGCGTCCAAGTTCCTCGCCGCGCTCAAGGCCGAGGGCGTCAAGGTCGTCGAGGTCGGCGACTGGGAAACCCATAACCGCAACAGCCGCGGCCCGTGGGGCCCGGTCCACGGCGTGATGATCCACCACACCGTCACCCAGGGCACCGCCCGCACGGTCGAGATCTGCCGCAAGGGCTACGCCGAACTGCCTGGACCGCTGTGCCATGGGGTCATCGCCAAGGACGGCACCGTGCACCTGGTCGGCTACGGCCGCGCCAACCACGCCGGCCTCGGCGACGACGACGTGCTCAAGGCGGTCATCGCTGAGAAGGCGCTGCCCGCGGACAACGAGGCGAACACCGACGGGAACCGGCACTTCTACGGCTTCGAGTGCGAGAACCTCGGCGACGGCAAGGACCCCTGGCCGGCCGTGCAGGTCGAGGCCATCGTGCGCGCGGCGGCGGCGATCTGCCGCGCTCATGGCTGGGGCAAGGGCGGCGACACCAGCGTCATCGGCCACAGCGAGTGGCAGCCCGGCAAGGTCGACCCGCGCGGCCCCGGCGTCTCCATGCCGGACATCCGCAAGCGCGTCGCCGAGCGGCTCAAGCACGCGTCCAGCTGGTCGCCAGCCACCGCGAAGCCTCCGGCGCCCAAGCCGCCGGCCTCGAAGCCGCCCACCGTCGAAGAGCGGCTGACTGCTCTGGAGAAGCGCGTCACCGCGCTGGAGAAGGGAGCCTGACCATGTCCAAGGAATCCACCAAGCGCACCGCGCGTACCGTCCTGCAGACCGGCCTCGGCGTCGCCGTGATGCTGCCTGCCATCGTCGACGCATCCGGTGTGCCGGAGGCGCTGCCGTGGGTCGCGGGCACACTCGCCGTCGCGGGCGGGTTCGCGCGGGTGATGGCACTGCCGGGTGTGCAGCGGTTGCTGCCCAGCTGGCTGCGCACGGACGACGAGGCGGCCAGATGAACCTGCTCATCTACCTCGGCAGCGGCGCGGCCGCGCTCGTTGCCCTTGGCGCGCTGGCCCGCGGGGCGTGGCGGGTGAACCGCCGCGTCGTCACCATCGTCGACGCCGTCCAGGAGCTGTCACCGAACAGCGGTCACTCCATCAAGGATCAAGTGTCCAGCACGGCGCAGGACGTGGCGGAGATGAAGGAGAGCATCACCGACCTGACGCGCCGCTTCGACGCCCACCTCGACGACCACGACCGCATCAAGTTCTGAACCATTCGCCCTCTGCACGGCCCCAACGCGGGCCGTGCAGGGGGCGCTTCGTCATGCCCGGTCAGTGCAGCGCCTCGATGGCCTTCAGGATCAGGGCGCGCGCCTCCGCCCCATACACGGCCATGCCGCGCAGCTGCTCGAACGCCTTCAGGTACAGGGCGACCTCGGAAGGCTGCGTGACGCGCACCCGGGCAGACATCAGCTCCACGGACACCAGCTGGTCGTCGTAGACGTGGAACAGCTCCTGCGGCCAAAGGCCCCGCTGCACCGAGTTGGGGATGATGCCGAGGCTCACCGAGGGCAGCGCGCCAGCGGTGAGGAGGTAGCCGAGTTGCGCGGCCATCGCGTCGGCGTCGCCCAACTGGTAGTGCAGGACGCTCTCTTCGATCACCATCACGAAACGGTGGCCCAGCTCGTGCACCATCTTCGAGCGCTCGATGCGCGCGGCTGCGGCCTGGTCGGCGTCGTTCGGGATGTCCATCAGTTCGGCCACGCCGGACAGCACGCCGCGCGCGTACCCCTCGGTCTGGAGCAGGCCGGGGACGAGGGTGGGCGAGTAGATCCGGAACAGCTCGGTGCTGCGGTACAGGTCCAGGTAGCTGTTCTGGAGTCGCTTCAGGCCGGCGCGGACCGTGCGCCGCCACTCCATGTAGGCCGACTCGGCGTCCCGGGACTGGGCGATGATGTCCTCGGCCTGGTCCTCGGCGCCGCACGCGCGGCTCCACCGTCGGATGTCGTCCGGGGTGGGGGGTGTACGTGCGTTCTCGATGCGGGAGGTCTTGGGGTGCGTCCAGCCGCAGCGTACGGCCAGCTCAGTCCCGGTAAGGCCCGCGTCGGCCCGCAGGTCTCGTAGGCGGCGCGCGACCCGTTCACGCGCGGCCTGGGCCGAGGAGGACGGGGAGTTGGGCATGAGCTGGCCGTACACCTTCCGCGCTAGCTGATCTTGTACTCGTCGTGGGGGATCGCCCTCGCCCACACTGCTTCGAAGGCATCGGCGCACAGCTTCGCCGCGGCTGGGTCCTCGCTGATCTCCCCGCCCCCAGAGGCGCCGTCCCCAGTGAAGTGGTTCCACCGGATCAGCCGGCCATCGATCAGCCAGAAGTCGTTGCCGGGTAGCGCGATGTCCGAGGCGCGTCGGCGTGGCAGCCACCGCACCTGCTCGCCAGCGGCGACGTTGACGACGGTTCCGGCGTGCTCGTACCGGATGTAGTCGCTCACTGGCTCGGACACGATGCGGGCCCGGCGTACGCCGACGCCGCGCGCCACAGTGCGACGGATGAGTTGCGTCCACGGGGCCCAGTACGGCGACTCGGGGTCGTCGTCGACTTCCCCGGTCTCTTTCCAGCGGGCGAGCTTGTCCGCTTCGCTGGCCACGCCGTAGGCGTCGCGCATCTCAAGGTGGACGGCGGACCGCTGTGCGCCGTCCAGGAGTTCAGCGAAGCTCGGTACGTTCGACGGCATCGCACGCCTCCCTGATCATGTGCGCCATACGGGCCGGGATGCGGACTACTGCCTCGTGCGCAGGGATCCCTTGCGCGTGGCCAGGGACCTCGAACGCGGCAACTTCCGCCTCCAGTTCGGGGCTCGGCTTCCATCCCTGGAAGACGATTTCTTGCTTCTCCTCGTCGACCCACACTGTGGGGCTCTCGCCCTGCCCGGTGTTGGGGTCGATGCCGACGAACCGTAGTGCCATGGCTTGCTCCGTCGCTGTCGGTGTTCACGGATGTACATCACCGTCAGACAGCAGAGGTAGCGGGTCAAGAGTGCGAAGTCGCCAACGGTTCCGAGCCGCAGATTCACGTGAACATCGATGAACATTGCTGGAGGTGTATCACGTCACATTCCTAGCGTCGGGAGGACAACGAAACCCCGGCGAGGCTGTCACCTCCCGGGGCGCTGGCCGGACGCTGTGAGGAGCGCCGACATGCAACAGACTACGCAGACCGCAGACCCTGCAAACGCCTCCGTCGGATACGGCTGGTGCGCCTGGCACCAGGGCAACGCGCGTGGCGTACGCCTCATCAGCGTTATCGAACAGGGCTCGGGGCCCGGTACTGCCGGCAATCACTTCGCGTGCGGGCCATGCCGCCAGGCGTACGACCTCGTGCCACTCGCCGACCGGCCGTGACCGCGCTTCCGTCCGCCCTCGACCTGACACGCGCGCAGTACTCCGGCTGGGCCTGCTGCTGGTGCGGCAGACGCCTCACCGAGGGTGGCGTCAGCGCTGGTATCGCGCGCGGCCGCTCCGGCGCCCACGTACTCGACATCGAGGTGTACGCCTGCCTGCCCGGCGTCGGCTGCGGGCCGCTGCACAACCGGACAGGAAAGAGCTGATGGACCGAGAGCACAGCGACCCCGCCGCTCGCGCTGCGCAGTCCGCCGGCCGCGCGGCTGGCTACTGCTGGCTGGAGCATCCCGGCGGGCACGCGCACTGCACCAGGCCGCCACACAGAGACCGGCGGCACGTCGACCACTACACAGGTCGCACCTCGCCTACAGCCACCTCAGGTGTCGAGTGGACGGCGTAGAGCGGCGCTGAAGACCCCCGGCGCCAGCATCCACTGGCGCCGGGAAGGGCGGCCGCGACGGCGAGCAGGAACTGCGGCCGCCCTGCCGACGCCCCCGTTCCTCGGGGGTACGGCCCCGGCTGGGACCCCCGACCCGGCTGGGGCCGATCAGCGCACGAGATCGGCCAGGGGAACGTCGAGGGCATCGGCGAGCAAGAGCAGGTCCTCCAGGTTGGGGATGCTCGTCGCGTACTCCCACCGGTGGATCGTGCGGTGGTCGCGGCCGATGCGCTCGGCGAGCGCGGCCTGGGTGAGGTTGGCGTTCATGCGGGCTGCGCGGATGCGGGCACCGATCTCCCTGCGGCGGGCGGTTGCCCAGGCGGGCAGAGGATCGAGTGGCACCCGCTCACGTTGTAACGATCTTGCCTCGGTGTCTTTGCCTGACCAGGCAAAATGTGTGATCTTGAGGGTGGGCGGGGACTAAAACGGAACACCCCCCTCCGCAAACGGGGCCGCGGTAGGCGCGACCGCGCGAGGTGCGCCGTCCCGTCCAGACGGCGGGGCCTCGGCCTCAGAGCCGCCCCCAGCCTCCGGGCTGGGGGCGGTGCCATGCTCACGGCGAATAGTCTCGGTCAAATTCGCCAGAAGATAGACCAAGCGCCTTTCCCTAGATTGCTCCGGGGCGACCTGCAAAGACGCAGGTAAGCACATCGCTAAACCTCGCACAGCTTCTAAGCGCTTGGCCGCAGGTTCGAGTCCTGCCGGGGGCGC
>NZ_JBQQCE010000240.1:0-14310 GCF_052245645.1 Streptomyces sp. KR55
TCCACCGCGACCTGTTCCTCAAGACCGGCAGGGAGCCGCTGGAGGCGTGCGTCGAGCTGGTCCAGGTCGACCCGTCGGCCCGGCATGTCTTCGCGGACGGCACCGAGGTGTCGCTGCCGAACGCCTCGCGCGCGGGAGCGGTCGCTGCCCTGGACGAGGCGCTGGGGTCGGGGGCCGGGGGACGCTGGGGCGACTTTCTGGTGCGGGCCCGCGAGGCCTGGGACCGGACCCGCAGGCCTCTCCTGGAGGAGCCCCTGTGGCCGAACTGGCCGGTGCTGGCCGAGCGTGAGCCCTACCCCGCCGTCCCGCACAAGCGGCTGCTGCGCACCCGCCGGGCCGGCACGCTCGCCGAGGTCGGCGCCTGGGAGCTGCGCGATCCCCGGCTGGTCGCCCTGCTGGAGAGCCAGGCCCTCGCGTACGGCCTGGACCCGCGCGTCGCTCCGGCCGCCGCCGCCGTGCTGCCGTACATGGATCACGCCTTCGGCACCTGGTACGTGCGCGGTGGCATCCGGGAGCTCGCACGTGCGGTGTACGAGCGCTGCCTGGCCCGGCGGGTCGAGTTCGTCTTCGGCGCCGAGGTGACGACGGTGCTGGAGAAGGACGGCCGGGCCGCGGGAGTGGAGCTCGCCGACGGGACGGTGGCGGAGGCGGACTTCGTGGTCGCCGGTGTCGCACCGGAGGTGCTGAGCCGTGTCGTGCCCGGTACGGCGATACGGGGGGCAGGCGAGGTCCCGGGGCAGCGCGGGCTGCCGAGCCGTCTGACGGTGCTGCTGGCGCTGCGCGGCGGGCGTCCGGTTGGGGCGGTTCATCGGACGGTGGTGCACGCGGAGGACCGCGAGCTCGAGCTGGAGTCCGTGTTCGGCACGCCCGCGGGGATGGCCGCCCGTCCCACGGTCACGGTGCTGCGGCCCGACGATCCCCAGCTGGTCCCGGACCCCGCGCACGAGGCGGTCACGCTGACCGCCACGGTCGCTTCCATGCCGGGTGAGCGGAGCCGGGCCGACGCGGAGGTCCTCGACCGGCACGCAGAGGCCATGATCACCATCGCCGAACGCGTCATACCCGACCTGCGGGGCCGCCTCCTCTGGCGCGAGGTGCGCACTCCGGCCGACATCGCGGAGGTGACCGGCGCGGAGGGCGGGGCGGTGCCGGCACCGGCGCTGGCGGCGGCCGGGGGCCGGCTGCTGCACCCGTCGAACACGACCGGGCTGCCTGGCCTGTTCACCGTCGGCGGCTGGTCTCACCCGGGCGGCGGTCTCCCCCATGCCGGCATGTCGGGCGCCCTGGTGGCAGGGCTGATCGTGGAGGGGCCGGACTTCCGCGGATCTCAGTGAGAGCCGGCGTTCAGAAGCGGTACCGCTCGTCGTACTCGTTCCCCTGCGCCTGACCGTCGCCCTGGTACGGGTAGGGCTGCTCGGGCGGGAGTTCCCCGCCGTAGGCGTCGTCGGTGCTGCGCTGCTGCGGTACCCACACGCCGCCGGGCGGGGTCTGGCCGCCGTAGCTGCCGGTGGCGTACTGGTCCTGGCCGTAGGCCTGCTGACCGTACTGCTGCTGGTCGTAGCCGGTGTCGTACGCGGCGCCGCCGTAGGTCTGGGTGCCGATGTACGGATCGGAGTACGCGGCGTACTGCTGCTGGCCGGTGGTGTCGTAGCCGTACTGCTGCTGGCCGTAGGAGTAACCGTCGTAGGCGTAGTTCTGATCGGCACTCTGGGCGGCCGTCGCGTACTGGTCCTGGGTCTGCCCCGCGGCGGCGTACGCGGTGTCGCCGTATATGCCGTAGGAGCCGGTGTCGTCGGGCATCGGCTGCGGTTCGTACACGGCGGTGGCCTCGGCGGCCGTGGGCTCCGGGATGGGGGTCCCCCCGCTCGAGCCGATTCGAGAGTGGGGGAGGGCGGGCGTGAAGACGTCGTCGCGGTCGTAGTCGTCCTGGCCGTGCGCGTCGCGGTGACCGTACTGGGCGCTGTCGTCGCCGTAGTCGCCCGCTTCCAGATCGGAGACCTCGAGGGTCGGGTCCTGGTACTCCGGCTCGCCGCGGCGGCGCTTGCTGCCGCCCAGGCCCGAACGCCCGGTGACCGCCCAGCCGGCGGCGAAACCGCGGCGGAACGACAGCGTGACGTACGTCTGCCCGACCGCGAAGGCGGCGGCGCCCAGTCCGATCACGACGACGGACGGGATCAGTACACCGACGACGACACCGAGGAACCCGACGAACGCCAGCAGCCGCCAGCGAAGCCGCGCCTTGTACTGCAGCAGCACCTCGCCGAGCAGCCACAGCGCGACGATGCCGAACGCGATGTAGAGGACCGTCCAGCCCATGTACGCCCCTCTCCCAGTGGCCGCTACGCAGTGTGTCGTATGAGCGTGCGACCGGTCTAGGCCCGCGGTGGGTGGTGCAGGCCCAGATTCTCGTAGATTTCCAGCGTCGCCGTGGAGTTGTTGAGCGTGATGAAGTGCAGTCCGGGCACTCCCTCGGCCAGCAGCCGCGCGCAGAACTCCGTGGCGAACTCGATCCCCATGGAGCGTACAGCGGCCGGATTGTCTTTTGCTGTGAGGATTCGCTCTTTCAAGGTGGACGGAAGGTGAGCATTACTGAGCTGCGGCAGTCGTTCCAGCATCCGGACGCTGGTCACGGGCATGACCTCCGGGATGACCGGGGTCTCACAGCCGGCTGCCACGACCCGGTCGCGCAGCCGGAGATAGGACTCCGGCTGGAAGAACATCTGGGTGATCGCGTAGTCGGCACCGGCGCGGCACTTGTCGACGAAGTGCGTGACGTCCGTGTCCCAGTCGCTGGAGCGCGGGTGCATCTCCGGGAAGGCCGCGACGCCGACGCAGAAGTCGCCCGACTCCTTGATGAGCCGGACAAGTTCGGCGGCGTAGGTGAGGCCCTTGGGATGCGGCACCCACTCGCCCATCGGGTCGCCGGGCGGGTCGCCGCGCAGGGCGAGCATGTTGCGGATGCCGGCGTCGGCGAACTGGCCGATGACGTTGCGCAGTTCGGTGATGGAGTGGTCGACCGCGGTGAGATGGGCGACCGGGGTGAGGGTGGTGTCGGCGACGATCTGCTCGGTCTCCTTGACCGTGCTCGCGCGCGTTGAGCCGCCGGCACCGTACGTCACGGAGACGAAGTCGGGGGCCACCGCCTCGACCCTGCGGAGGGCGTTCCACAGGCTGCGCTCGCCCTTGGCGGTCTTCGGCGCGTAGAACTCGAACGAGTACGTCGTCTTGCCGGTGGCGAGCATGTCGCGCACGGTACGTGCGCGATCAGTCCTGGTGGATGCGGTTCCGAGGGCCATACGGGCAGGTTAGCCAGGGGGCGGCGGTCCCCCAACCGGATGCCGCAAATTTGCCCGATTTGTCGGCTTGTTGTCCATCCCTTGGACACCTTGGACAAACGTGCGTGTCACGCCTGCCGCAGCCGCTTGGCGAACTCCGCCGCGGCCGCACCCGGGTCGTCCGCCTCCGTGATGGCCCGTACGACCACGACCCGGCGGGCGCCCGCGTCGAGCACCTGGTCGAGGTTGCCGAGGTCGATGCCGCCGATGGCGAACCAGGGGCGGTCGGTGCCGAGCCCCGCCGTGTACCGCACCAGGTCGAGGCCGGGGGCATGGCGGCCGGGCTTGGTGGGGGTGGGCCAGCAGGGGCCGGTGCAGAAGTAGTCCACGCCGTCCTGAACGGCGGCCACGGCGGCCTCGGACTCCGCGTGCGTGGAGCGGCCTATGAGGATGTCGTCGCCGAGGATCGCCCGGGCGGCGGGGACGGGGAGATCGCCCTGGCCGAGGTGGAGTACGTCCGAGCCGGCGGCGTGCGCGACATCCGCGCGGTCGTTGACCGCGAGAAGCCTGCCGTGCCGGGCGCAGGCCTCGGCGAACACCTTCAGGTGCTCCAGCTCCTCGGCCGCCTCCATGCCCTTGTCGCGCAGCTGCACGATGTCGACCCCGCCCGCCAGGACCGCGTCCAGGAACTCCGGCAGATCACCCTGGCGCTTGCGCGCGTCCGTGCACAGGTACACCCGGGCGTCGGCGAGCCTGGCGCGGGCGGTGGCGGCGGTGTCGGTCATGTGTCCCCCGTTGTGGGCGGCGTACGGGCTGCGGGTGAGCGTGCCGGACAGCGGCCGTGGCCTGCGCGCGCCGCGGCCCGTACGCCGGACGGTTTTCGGATCAGACGGCGAGCGCCTGGGCGCGGCGCTTCACCTCCGTGCCGCGATTCTCGCTCAGCGCCTGTGCGGGGGTGCCGGGCAGGGTCGGGTCGGGGGTGAACAGCCACTCCAGCATCTCTTCGACCGTGAAGCCGTCGTCCCGCAGGAGCGTCAGGGTCCCGGACAGGCCCTTGACGACCTTGTCCCCGTCGATGAAGGCGGCGGGGACGTGCAGCGCGCGGTTCTCGCCGCGGCGTACGGCGATGAGCTGGCCATCCTTGACCAGCTGTCGCACGCGCGTCACCTCGACACCGAGCTTTTCGGCGATGTCGGGAAGGGTGAGCCAGGCGGGGACGAGAGCGTCGATCTTTGTGTCAATCTCGGTCACGGAAACTAGCCTGCCATCCCCCACTGACAGTCGGAAGCCAGACCGGTCCGACCTGGAGTGACGGACCACTGGGACGGACCGGGAGCAAGGGGCCGTCCGGGCGGTGCCTACGACGGCTGCGCCACCGCCGATTTCAGCGGCCGCGCCGGGTCCGCCAGCAGTTCCGGGTTCATCGGTGTGCCGGCCTCGATCAGCCGTCGCCCCTGGGCCAGATCCCTCGGGCGGCCCACCGCCAGCAGGGCGACGAGCTGGTTCTCGCGCAGCCAGCAGACGGTCCAGGCGGGGCCGGACGGGTCGCCGCGCCATACGGTGCGGTCGGCGGACGTGTGATGGCCGGCGTACTGGACGAAGCGGCCGAACTGCTCGGACCAGAAGTACGGCACCGGGTCGTAGACCACCGGAGCCTCGCCGGTCGCCTCGCCGATGATGTTCGCGGCCACCGTACGAGGGCCCTGCAGGGCGTTGTCCCAGTGGTGGACCAGAAGGCGCTCGCCATACCTTCCCGAAGGGAAGGAGGCGCAGTCGCCCACCGCGTAGACGTCCGGCGCGGAGGTGCGCAGGTGCTGGTCGGCCACGACCTCGCCGTATGCGCCGAGCTCGAGGCCGGCGCCGGTGAGCCAGGCGGTGGCGGGCCGGGCGCCGATACCGACCACGACCGCACCGGCGGGCAGCCGCGAACCGTCGTCGAGCACGACCGCGCCGGGCTCGACCCGCGCCACGCGCGCGTGCGTGCGCAGTACGGCACCGCTGTCCGCGTACCAGTCCGCCATCGGCGCGGCCACCTCGGCGGGCAGCGCCCCGGCGAGCGGGCGGTCCGCGGCCTTCACGACCGTCACGGCGCAGCCCGCCTCGCGCGCGGCCGTGGCGAACTCCGCGCCGATCCAGCCCGCACCGACGACCACGATGTCGTGCTGCCGGGCGAGCACGGGCCGCAGCCGCTCGGCGTCGTCCAGGGTGCGCAGCAGATGCACGCCGGGGACGCCCTCCGCGCCCGGCAGCGTGATCGGTTCGGCACCGGTCGCGAGGACCAGGACGTCGTACGGCACCGGCCCGGCGGCCGTGTCGAGCTCGTGCTCGTCGGGGCGGACGCCGAGGACCTCGCGCCCGAGGTGCAGCTCGATGTCGAGCGCCTCGAAATCGACGTCGAAGGCGGAGCCCTCCGCCGTGCCGAGCAGGACGGCCTTGGACAGCGGCGGACGGTCGTACGGCTGGTGGGGCTCGGCGCCGATCAGCGTCACGGTGCCCGTGAAGCCCTGTTCACGCAGGGCGACCGCGGTCTGCACACCGGCCATGCCCGCACCGACCACGACCACGCGCCGCGGCTGCGACGGCCCCGTCTCCTGCGTCTGCTCGCTCACCTGATCACCATAGTCAACTGACTTTCTGTCAGTCAGGGGGTGGGCTCGGTGACCTGCTCCACAACGCTCGTCCCGTTGCCCTGCTGCGACTCCCACTCCCAGGTCTCCTCCAGCCGCACCCGCCCGTCGGGCAGCTCGACGACCTTGGACTCGCAGTGCCCCGAGGACGTCGTCCCGTCCTGCTTGAGCTGCACGTACCGGAAGTCGAGCCGGTCGCCCTCCCGGGTCCCCACCAGGTACCCGCGCACGACGTCGCCGCCCACGTACTCGGCCCAGATCTCGCCGTCCTTCTCGTGGTAGGTGAACCGGGTGCGGGTACCCACCTGACCTGGGGCTTGATCGGCGACAGGGGCGAGGACGAGACCGTCGAGCGAGCGGGCCACAGGCGGAGGCTCCCTTACTGAGACTTACGGCGTCGGGCTAGGGTGGCCAACGTAGAGCACTCGCGGGAGCCCGGACGCACCGGGCTGAGAGGGAGGCTGGCGGCCTCCGACCGTACGAACCTGATCCGGGTCATGCCGGCGAAGGGAGGGGCGCAGCGCCCGTGTCGTCATCCACACGTACGTCAGACGTCCTCGTCATCGGGGGCGGAATCATCGGTCTGGTCACGGCCTGGCGGGCCGCGCAACGCGGCTTCGCGACCGCCGTCGTGGACCCCGAACCCGGCGGCGGGGCCGCCCAGGTGGCGGCGGGGATGCTGGCCGCCGTCACGGAACTGCACTACGGCGAGCAGACCCTGCTCGGCCTGAACCTGGCCTCGGCCCGCCGCTATCCGGACTTCGCGGCCGAGCTCACCGACCTCACCGGCCACGACCTCGGCTACCGCCAGTGCGGCACGCTCGCCGTCGCCCTGGACGCGGACGACCGCGCCCATCTGCGGGAACTGCACGCCCTGCAACGGCAGTCGGGCCTGGACTCGGAGTGGCTGTCCGGACGGGACTGCCGGCGCCTGGAGCCGATGCTCGCGCCGGGTGTGCGCGGCGGGCTGCGGGTCGACGGCGACCACCAGATCGACCCGCGGCGGCTCACGGGGGCGCTGGTGGCCGCGTGCGAGCGGGCGGGCGTGGTCTTCCACCGGGAGTGGGCGGAAAGGCTCGTGGTCGTACGGGACCGGGCCGCGGGGGCCGTCACGCGCGCGGGCACCGAGCTGGCCGCCGGGCAGGTGGTCCTGGCCGCGGGGAGCCTCAGCGGGCGGCTCGCGGGTGTCCCGGACGCCGTCCTGCCCCCGGTACGGCCCGTGAAGGGGCAGGTGCTGCGGCTGACCGTACCGAAGCGGTACGCGCCGTTCCTGAGCCGGACCGTGCGCGCGGTCGTCCGCGGCAGCCATGTCTACCTGGTGCCGCGCGAGAGCGGCGAACTGGTCGTCGGGGCGACCAGTGAGGAGCTCGGCTGGGACACGACGGTCACGGCCGGCGGCGTGTACCAGCTGCTGCGGGACGCGCACGAGCTGGTGCCCGGCATCACCGAGCTGCCGCTGACCGAGACGCGGGCCGGACTGCGCCCCGGCTCGCCCGACAACGCGCCCCTGCTCGGACCGACCGGGCTGGACGGACTGCTGCTGGCCACCGGGCACTACCGCAACGGCGTCCTGCTGACCCCCGTCACCGGCGACGTCATGGCGCATGTGCTCACCACCGGCGAACTCCCGGACGTGGCCCGCCCCTTCACACCGAAACGCTTCAGCGCAGCACTCACGGAGCAGCCCGCATGAACATGCACGGAGCAGCCCGCATGACCATCTCCGTCAACGGCGAGCCGCGCGAGGTCGAGCCCGGCACGGCTCTCGACGTCCTGGTGAAGAGCCTCACGGCAGCCCCCTCCGGAGTGGCCGCCGCCCTCAACGAAACCGTCGTCCCGCGCGCGCAGTGGCCGATCACGCCCCTCTCCGAGGGGGACCGTGTCGAAGTCCTCACCGCCGTCCAAGGAGGCTGACCCATGGCCGACGATCCCTTTGTCCTGGGTGGTACGACCTTCACGTCCCGGCTGATCATGGGCACCGGGGGTGCGCCCAGCCTCGATGTGCTGGAGCGGGCGCTGGTGGCTTCCGGAACGGAGCTGACCACGGTGGCCATGCGGCGGGTGAATCCCGATGTGCACGGGTCCGTGCTGTCGGTGCTGGACCGGCTGGGGATTCGGGTGCTGCCGAACACCGCGGGGTGTTTCACGGCGGGTGAGGCCGTGCTCACGGCCCGGCTGGCGCGGGAGGCGCTCGGGACGGAGCTGGTCAAGCTGGAGGTCATCGCCGACGAACGGACGCTGCTGCCGGATCCGATCGAGCTGCTGGAGGCGGCGGAGACGCTGGTGGACGACGGGTTCACGGTGCTGCCGTACACGAACGACGATCCCGTGCTGGCGCGGAAGCTTCAGGACGTGGGGTGTGCCGCGATCATGCCGCTGGGGTCGCCGATCGGGTCGGGGCTCGGGATTCGCAATCCGCACAACTTCCAGTTGATCGTGGAGCACGCGCGTGTGCCGGTGATTCTGGATGCGGGGGCCGGTACGGCGTCGGACGCGGCGTTCGCGATGGAGCTGGGGTGCGCGGGTGTGATGCTCGCCTCGGCCGTGACGCGGGCGCAGGAGCCGGTGCTGATGGCTGACGCCATGCGGCATGCGGTGGAGGCGGGGCGGCTGGCGTTCCGGGCGGGGCGGATCCCTCGGCGGCACTTCGCGGAGGCGTCTTCTCCTGTGGAGGGGATCGCTGCGTTGGACCCTGAGCGGCCTGCCTTTTAGGTTCGTGGGTTCCGTCACAGGTGCGCTTCAAGTGGGCCCTCAACAGGGCTGAACGGGGCGGCGTGTCGGTGGCGGCTCGTACACTCGCCTGCGTGGACACGACCCTTCAGGACCCTCTGGTCGGACAGCTGCTCGACGGCCGTTATCGCGTCGACGCGAGGATCGCGGTCGGCGGGATGGCCACGGTCTACCGGGCCGTGGACACCCGCCTGGACCGCGTCCTCGCGCTCAAGGTGATGCATCCGACGCTCGCGACGGACGGCACGTTCGTCGAGCGGTTCATCCGCGAGGCCAAGTCGGTCGCCCGGCTCGCCCACCCCAATGTCGTCCAGGTGTTCGACCAGGGCGCGGACGGGTCGTACGTCTATCTGGCCATGGAGTACGTCTCCGGCTGCACCCTGCGTGATGTGCTGCGCGAGCGCGGGGCACTGCAGCCGCGGGCCGCGCTGGACATCCTGGAGCCGGTCCTCGCCGCGCTCGGCGCCGCGCACCGCGCCGGGTTCGTACACCGCGACATGAAGCCGGAGAACGTCCTGATAGGGGACGACGGCCGGGTCAAGGTCGCCGACTTCGGGCTGGTCCGGGCGGTGGACACGGTCACCAGCACCACCGGGTCCGTCCTCGGCACGGTGTCCTATCTCGCACCGGAGCAGATCGAACAGGGCAGCGCCGACCCCCGTGTCGACGTGTACGCGTGCGGTGTCGTGCTGTACGAGATGCTGACCGGCGCCAAGCCGCACTCCGGGGACTCCCCCGCCCAGGTGCTCTACAAGCACATCCACGAGGACGTCCCGCCGCCCTCGGCCGCCGTGCCGGGCCTGGCGTACGAGCTGGACGAGCTGGTCGCCTCGGCGACCTCGCGCACCCCGGACGTCCGCCCGCACGACGCGGTGGCGCTGCTCGCCCAGGTCCGCGAGGCGCGCGGCGCGCTCGGCACGGACCAGCTCGACGCGATGCCACCGCAGGCGCTCACCGCGGAACACGACAACGCCGACGACCGTACGAGCGTGATCCCGCGCGCGCTGACCTCGCTGCGGCAGCTGCCCGTCAACGAGGACGACGAGCCCCCGCTCAACCGGACCAGCCGGCTCCAGGCCCCGCCGGCTCCGGCTCCGCGGCGCTCGTCCCCGCCCCGGCGCACACTGTTCACGATCATCGCCGCCGTCCTGCTGGTGCTCGGCGCCGGCACAGGCGTCTGGTACATCAACTCCGGCCAGTTCACCAAGGTCCCGCCGCTGCTGGCGAAGACCGAGGCCGAGGCCAAGGACCGGCTCGCGGACGCCGGGCTGGAGGTCGGGCAGCTCAGGCACGCCTACAGCGACACCGTGAAGCGCGGCACGGTCATCAGCACCGACCCGGCGCCGGGCGCCCGGATCCGGCACAACGACTCCGTCGCACTCACCATCTCCGACGGCCCGGAGACGGTGAAGGTCCCCGATCTGGCGGGCTACCGGCTGGACAAGGCGCGCGACCTGCTGAAGGACAGCGGGCTGGAGCCGGGCATGGTGACCCGGGAGTTCAGCGACGACGTCACCAAGGGGTTCGTGATCGGCTCGGACCCGCAGACGGGCACGGAGACCCGAGCGGGCACGGCGATCGCGCTCACCGTCAGCAAGGGCAGCCCGGTGGACGTCCCGGACGTCACCGGCCGCGACCTGGACGACGCCCGGAGCGAACTCGAGGAGGCCGGCCTCAAGGTGCGCATCGCGTCCCAGCGGGTCAACTCGGAGTACGACGCGGGCCAGGTCGCCCGGCAGTCGCCGCAGGCCGACAGCCAGGCCGCCGAGGGCGACACGGTGACGCTGACACTGTCCAAGGGCCCGGAGATGGTCGAGGTTCCGGACGTGGTCGGTGACAGCGTCGACGAGGCCAGGCAGCAGCTGGAGGACGCCGGCTTCCAGGTCGACGAGGACCGCGGCCTGCTCGGGCTGTTCGGCGACGAGGTGAAGGGCCAGTCGGTGGAGGGCGGCGAGACGGCTCCCAAGGGGTCGACGATCACCATCGAGATCGGCTGACAGGGCACGCGCGGGGACATGACACCCTGAACGCGTGAAGAGTCGACACCCCTCCCGCAATCCCGTCGGCGGTCACGTCCCCGTCGCCGGCGGCCTGCACTCCGTAGGCCTGACGTACGCCCACGACCTCAAGGCCGAGACCGTGCAGGTCTTCGTCGCCAACCCGCGCGGCTGGGCCACGCACGTCGGGAACCCCGCGCAGGACGAGGCGTTCCGGGAGGCGTGCGCGGCGGAGTCGATACCGGCCTATGTGCATGCGCCGTACCTGATCAACTTCGGCTCGCACACCGAGGCCACCGTGGAGAGGTCGGTGGAGTCGCTGCGGCACTCGCTGCGGCGCGGGCGGGAGATCGGCGCACTGGGCGTGGTCGTGCACACCGGGAGCGCGACCGGTGGCCGGGACCGGTCCGTGGCCCTGAAGCAGGTACGGGAGTACATGCTGCCGCTGCTGGACGAGCTCACCCATGACGACGATCCGTACCTGCTGCTGGAGTCCACGGCGGGACAGGGCGCCTCCCTGTGTTCGCGCACCTGGGACTTCGGGCCGTACTTCGAGGCGCTGGACGCCCATCCGAAGCTGGGGGTCTGTCTCGACACCTGCCATGTCTTCGCCGCCGGACACGATCTGACCGGCCCGAACGGCATGCACCAGACGCTGGACCTGCTGGTGGACACGGTTGGCGAGGGCCGGCTGAAACTGATCCATGCCAACGACTCCAAGGACGTGGTGGGCGCGCACAAGGACCGGCACGAGAACATTGGCGCCGGACACATCGGCGAGGACCCGTTCCGGGCGCTGATGACCCACCCCGCCACCGAGGGCGTACCGCTGATCATCGAGACACCCGGCGGCAAGGAGGGGCACGCGGCGGACGTGGCCCGGCTGAAGAGGCTCAGGGACGGCTGACGCCGAACGGTAGGGCGTGTCCGGCGGATCAGGCCGGCTCCAGGAAGCGGTGACCGATCAGCGCAGGTGCCAGACCCCGCGATTCCGGCCTGATCCGCCGGGCACGCCCTACAGCTCGGGACCGTCCCCGGGCTCCTCCTGGTAGGAGTAGCGCTGTTCCTTCCAGGGGTCGCCGATGTTGTGGTAGCCGCGCTCCTCCCAGAAGCCACGGCGGTCGGTGATCATGTACTCCACGCCGCGGACCCACTTGGGGCCCTTCCAGGCGTACAGGTGCGGGACGATGAGCCGCAGCGGGAAGCCGTGCTCCGCGGTCAGCAGTTCGCCGTCCTTGTGGGTGGCGAAAATCGTGCGCTCGGACGCGAAGTCCGACAGGCGCAGATTGGAGCTGAAGCCGTACTCCGCCCACACCATCACATGGGTGACATTCGGGGCGGGCGGGGCGATCTCCAGGATCGTCCGCGCGGGGATTCCGCCCCACTCCGCGCCGAGCATGCTGAACTTCGTGACGCAGTGCAGATCGGCCACTACGGTGGTGTAGGGCAGGGCCGTGAACTCGTCGTGGTTCCAGCAGTGCTTCTCACCGTCGGCGGTGGCGCCGAAGACCCTGAACTCCCAGCGCTCGGGCCGGAACTTGGGCACCGGCCCGTAGTGCGTGACCGGCCAGCCGCGCTGCACTCGCTGCCCCGGCGGAAGCTCGCACTGTGCTGCTTCTCCAGATTCGCGCTCCACCGGATGACCCATGGCTCCATCCTGACAGACCCGACGCAGTGCACTTGACCAGGCCGGTCCAGAATCGGGCAACCCGCACTAAGCATGGACTTACTTACTAAGTCCCTACTTACTGGACGATCTTCGACACCTGGTGCAATCATGCGGCGGCAACCTCCCATTCCCCACGCGGAAGGAGCCGCTGCCATGCAGGGCGACCCCGAGGTCATCGAGTTTCTCAACGAGCAGCTCACCGGCGAGCTGACCGCGATCAACCAGTACTTCCTGCACGCGAAGATGCAGGAGAACCTCGGCTGGTACAAGCTCGCGAAGTACACCCGGAGCGAGTCGTTCGACGAGATGAAGCACGCCGAGATGCTCACCGACCGGATCCTTTTCCTGGAGGGACTGCCCAACTACCAGCGGCTGTTCCACGTACGGGTGGGGCAGACCGTCAAGGAGATGTTCGAGGCGGACCGGCAGGTCGAGGTGGAGGCGATGGACCGGCTCAAGCGCGGTATCGAGGTGATGCGCAACAAGGGCGACATCACGTCCGCGAACATCTTCGAGTCGATCCTCGCGGACGAGGAACACCACATCGACTATCTCGACACCCAGCTGGATCTGGTGGAGAAGCTCGGTGAGGCGCTGTACATCTCGCAGCTGGTCGAGCAGCCGGACAGCTGAGCGGCCACCCGAAGGCTACGCGGCCTCGTCCAGGCCTGCGATCTCGGACAGCACCGGCTTGCCCTGGTCGGCCAGCTCCCGGCGCGGGCACGCGCCCCTGCCGAGGAGCGCCTGGATCCGGCGTACGCACGAGCCGCAGTCGGTGCCCGCCTTGCAGGCCGACGCTATCTGGCGTGGGGTGCAGGCGCCGTTCTCCGCGTGCTGCTTGACCTGCTGCTCGGTGATGCCGAAGCAACTGCAGACGAACACGCGGTCCACCTCCCGCCGGGATCAAAGAGTCGTGCCGTAACCGATGGAGCACGGGCCCGCTTGATCGGTGAGGCAAACCTAACCTTACCCGTCGTGGGGGTGCCGTAAAAGTGGGAGGGGGCGCGGATCGTATGTGATCCGCGCCCCACCACACCGTCCGTAACAGGTCGACCGCTACTGGTCCCGGTACATCTCCGCGACGAGGAACGCCAGGTCCAGCGACTGACTGCGGTTCAGCCGCGGGTCGCAGGCCGTCTCGTAGCGCTGGTGCAGATCGTCGACGAAGATCTCGTCGCCGCCGCCCACGCACTCGGTGACGTCGTCGCCGGTCAGCTCCACGTGGATGCCGCCCGGGTGGGTGCCCAGCGCCTTGTGGACCTCGAAGAAGCCCTTGACCTCGTCGAGCACGTCGTCGAAGCGGCGGGTCTTGTGACCGGAGGCCGCCTCGAAGGTGTTGCCGTGCATCGGGTCGGTCACCCAGGCGACGGTCGCGCCCGAGGCGGTGACCTTCTCGACCAGCTCGGGCAGCTTGTCGCGGACCTTGTCGGCGCCCATGCGGACGATGAAGGTCAGCCGGCCCGGCTCACGCTCCGGGTCGAGGCGCTCGATGTACTGCAGCGCCTCCTCGGCCGTCGTCGTCGGGCCGAGCTTGACGCCGATCGGGTTGCGGATCTTCGACGCGAACTCGATGTGCGCGCCGTCCAGCTGACGGGTGCGCTCACCGATCCACACCATGTGCCCGGAGACGTCGTACAGCTGCCCGGTGCGCGAGTCGACCCTGGTCAGGGCGGACTCGTAGTCGAGCAGCAGCGCCTCGTGCGAGGAGTAGAACTCGACGGTCTTGAACTCCTCCGGGTCGGCCCCGCAGGCGTGCATGAAGTTCAGCGCCTGGTCGATCTCGCGCGCCAGCTGCTCGTAGCGCTGCCCGGACGGGGACGACTTCACGAAGTCCTGGTTCCAGGCGTGCACCTGGCGCAGGTCGGCGTAGCCGCCGGTGGTGAAGGCGCGCACCAGGTTCAGCGTGGAGGCGGACGCGTGGTACATCCGCTTCAGCCGCTCGGGGTCCGGGACGCGGGCCGCCTCCGTGAAGTCGAAGCCGTTGACGGAGTCGCCGCGGTAGGACGGCAGCG
>NZ_JBQQCE010000241.1:0-14176 GCF_052245645.1 Streptomyces sp. KR55
ATCGGTCAGACCGCCGCGCGGCTGTCCTCGGGCCAGGCAGTGCTGAGGACGACGGCCAGGGTGATCGCGGTCAGCCCCGCGTCCAGGTCGAAGGCGAGGACGGCGACCACGAGGGCGACCAGGGAGACGAGGGTGGCGATGCGGGCGGGGGTGAGGCGGGTGGCGGGTTCGTGGTCGTCGTCGCGGGTGAGGACGGCGGTGGGGGCGGGGCTGGTGCCGGTTCCGGTGCTGGTCCCTGCTGGAGGCTGCTTCCCGGTCGACGTAGTCCCGTCCGTGGGCGTCACCGCCCCCTGCCTCCACAGCTTGAGCCCCCCGAAGAGGACGAACACCACCCCCGCGATCACGAGGTTGGCGACCAGGGAGGCCAGGAAGAGGGCGACCTCGTTGCCCGGGAGCTTCTCCCGCTCCACGATGCCGTTGACGATCGAACCGTAGATGCTGATCGGCGAGAAACCGCCGGCCTGCGCGCCGTGCACCACCATCGCGCCCATCAGCAGCGGGCTGATCCCGTAGCGGACGGCGAAGCTCAGGGCGATCGGCGCGACGATCGCGACGGCGGCCGGACTGACCGCACCGATCGCCGTGAGCGCGCCGGTCAGGGCGAACATCACCCAGGGGATCAGCGCGACCCGGCCGCGCACCAGCCGGATCGAGGCGTGCACCAGCCAGTCGGTGGTGCCGTTGGCGCGGGCGATCGCGAACAGGTACGTGACCCCGACGAGGACGACGAACAGGTCGCCGGGGAAGCCGGCGAAGATGCCGTCCGCGTCGAGGTCGGCGACGAGGGTGCCGACGGCGAAGGCGGCGGCGAAGGCGAGCGCCCCCATGTTGATCGAGCGGGTGGTGGCGATGACGAACACCACGGCGAGGACGAGGATCGAGATGAGTTCGGGGGACATACGGGCTCCCGTCTTTGGGTCCCGGAACGGTGAGGGGAATGGACGAGCGGGCGAGAAGACGAATACGAGTGGTTGAGTGGCTGAGCCACTTGGCCGACTGGCTGGTCAGCGTGCGCGCACCGGCGGGGGACGTCAAGGGGTCGGGCAAGAATTGGCTCAGCCACTCAACCAGTCCGCCTGCCCGGTGCTAGGCTCCCGACGAGAGGGGGACCCAGTGACCGACGCCCTGCGCCCCATGACGAAGCAGCGCCTGTACGAGCAGGTACTGGACCGGCTGCGCCAGTACGTCGCGGAGGGCGGCCTGCGCGCCGGCGACCGGCTGCCACCCGAGCGTGACCTGGCCCAGCGGCTGGGCGTCAGCCGGGCCTCGGTGAAGCAGGCGATCGTGGTCCTGGAGGTGCAGGGCCTGGTGGAGGCACGGCACGGCGGCGGCACGTACCTCGTCCGCGACAGCCTCGAAGTGGAACCGGTCGAGAAACTGGTCGAACGCCGTCGGCGCCTCCCCGACGTCCTGGAGGCCCGCGAGGCCCTGGAGACCAAACTCGCCGAACTGGCCGCCGAGCGCCGCACGGAGGAGGATCTGGCCGCGATGCGGTCGGCCCTCGCCCACATGACGGCGGAGATCGAGCGGGGCGGTCACGGCGTCGAGGGGGACCGCCTCTTCCACGGCGCGGTCACGGCGGCCGCGCACAGCAGCATCCTCGCCGAGTTCATGCGCTCCATCGCCGACCAGATCGCCGAGAGCCGCACGGAATCCCTCCGCCAGCCCGGCCGCCCCACCCGCTCCCTCGCCCAGCACCAGGCCATCCTCGACGCCATCGAGGCCCAGCACCCCGGCCGGGCGGCCACGGCCATGCGCCGGCATGTCCGGACGGTGGCGAAGGTGCGGTTGCTGGACTGGGACCCGGAGGGGGAGCGCTGACCGGCCCCCGTCCGTCAGGCCACCGCCTCCACCACGTCCGCCACCACACAACTGACGTTGTCCGGGCCGCCCGCCTCGTTCGCCGCTCCGACCAGCGCGCGAACCGCCTCGTCGGGGGTCGGCGCGATGGCCAGCAGCTGTCGTATCCGGGCCTCGGGGACCACGGTGGACAGGCCGTCGGAGCACAGCAGATAGCGGTCGGCGGGGTGGGCGTCGTGCAGGCGCAGGTCCGGGGTGGCGGGGGCGGTGCCCGTGAGGGACTTCAGGAGGAGGGCGCGTTGGGGATGGGTCGTGGCCTCCTCCGGGGTGAGGCGGCCCTCGTCGATCATCGACTGGACCACCGTGTGGTCGTGGATGATGCGGAACAGGCCGCCGTCCCGCAGCAGATACGCCCGGGAGTCGCCGATGTGCACGAGCGCGAGCCGGGAGCCGGTCCACAGCATGGCGGTGAGGGTGGTCCCCGCCTCCTCGGCAGCGGAGACGTCGTGCACCGCGAGGGACGCGTCCCGCACCGCGGACTCCAGGAGGTTCAGCACGCTTCCCGCTGGCACCTCCTCCGCCTCCTCCAGCACCTTCAGCGCCTCCACTACGGCGGTGCTGGCCGGGCCGCCCGCGGGGCCGTAGCCGTCGGCGACGGCGAGAAGGCGGGTGCCCGCGTAGGCCGTGTCCTGGTTGGCCGGGCGGACCAGGCCCGGGTCGGAGTGGGCGGCGTAGCGCAGTTCCAGTGTGCTCATGGCGGGGTCCTTTCGGGACGGTGTCGTCAGGTGGTCGACGAGGAATGCGGCGAGGTCCCGCCGCTCGGCCGTCTCCGCCTCCACCCGCGCCCAGTACGCGCGGATGTCCTGGGCGGCGGCCGTGGGCGGGAGGGCGCACACCGTACGGATCCTGGCCAGTGGCATGCCCAGCCGACGCAGCCATGCCACCAGTCGGGCCCGCTCCAACTGCTCGACCGCGTAGTAGCGGTAGCCGGTGTGCGGATCGACCCGGGCGGGGCGCAGCAGGTCCAGCTCGTCGTACAGCCGCAGCGCCTTCGGCGACAGCCGGGTCGTCTTGGCGAACGCCCCGATCGTCAGCATGTTCATGTGCACCTCGCACTCCTCCGGTTCCGCCACCGATGCTGGGTCTTCACCAAAGGGGAAGGTCAAGCGGTCTTCTTCGGTTGCGGAGGCGATTGTTAGCCTGCGCAGCGTTCCGCCGTCGTCGCCCCGAGGAGTCCGCCGTGCCCCGTATCGCCCTCGTCACCTGCCGTCCCGGCCCCGAGGTCAGCGTCGACCGTGATCTGCCGCTGCTGATCGAGGCGTTGGCTGCGGGCGGTGCCGAGGCGGTGGCCGTCGAGTGGGACGACCCGGCGGTCGACTGGGCCGGGTTCGATCTCGCCGTGATCCGCTCGACCTGGGACTACAGCTGGCGGGCCGCCGAGTTCGTGGCCTGGGCGGAGGCGTGCGGCAAGGCCACGCGGCTGGCGAATCCGGCGGACGTGGTGCGGTGGAACACCGACAAGCGGTACCTCGGGGAGCTGGCGGCGGCCGGAGTGCCGACCGTCCCCACCCGCTACATAGCCCCCGGCGAGCCCGCCGACCTCCCCGACGACCACGAGTACGTCGTCAAGCCCACCTCCGGCGCCGGTGCCCGGTACGCCGCGCGCTATCTGCCCGAGGAGCGGGAGACGGCGGTACGACACCTCGTGCGCCTGCATGAGGAGGGGCTCACGGCGATGGTGCAGCCGTTTGTGCGGAGCATCGACACCGCCGGCGAGCGGGCGCTGCAGTTCTTCGGCGGGCGGCTGCTGCACGCCAGCCGCAAGGGGGCCGTGCTCGCGCCGGGGACGCCGTACGACGAGCGCAAGGTCGCCCATCCGGGGCTGGAGGTGTGGGAACCGACGGACGCCGAACTGGCCGTCGCCGAGCGCGCCCTGGCTGCCGTACCGGACGCGCCCGACCTGCTGTATGCGCGCGTCGATCTGGTGGACGGGGAGGACGGGGAGCCGCGGGTGATGGAGCTGGAGCTGGTCGAGCCGAACCTCTTCCTGTCGCTGCACACGGGGTCGGTGGCGCGGGTGGTCGAGGCGATGGTGGCGGTGGGGAACGCGGGCAAGGCTCCGGCTCAGTCCTGAAGCGTTCAGCTGATCGTCGGCGGGGCAGTACATCCTGACGTCGATGACACAGGCCGACGCCACCATGGCCGACTCGTACGCCACCGCGGCACTCAACGTCGGGGCCGCCGTCGGACCACTCATCGCCGCGACCACCCTCAGGCGGGGACGGTAAATCGTTCGCACACGCATCCACGGGGGCATGTCCCCTTGTGAATGCGACTGCGGGAGGGCTATGCGCAAGCCGGGGCAGGGGCTCGTGGACCGCGCTGTCGACGCGGTCGTCGAGAAGGGTTCGGCCTTGCTCGACCGTCTCATGACCCACGAACGCGGTTGGGTGTGGGGCGCTGTTGATGCGTTCATCGCCGTGGCGATCCCCGTGTCCGTGGTGGGAGTCACGTACGCGGGGGCCATGCTGAACGCTCACGGCCCCGGCTGGCCGAGCGCGGTCCTGGGCGCGGTGATGATCCTGGCCGGCTTCTCCGGCGGGTTCTTCTCCTTCCTGCTCTACCTCCGCAGCGAGAGGTGGTTCATCGCCCAGTTCCTCGTGATGGGACTGAGCAGTCTGCTGCTGTGCGGGGTGGCCGGAGCGGTGAGCGGCTTCGTGAGCGACGAGGTGCTGCAGACCCGCGGCAGGCACACCATGTGCACGGTCGTCGAGGTCGACGAACAGCGGCACACCACCACGCACTACGACAGCGCAGGAAACGTGACGCACACCAGCACCCGGACCGACTACGTGCACCGTCTGAACTGCGCGGCCGGACGACCGGACAAGTTCATCATGGGAGTTCGGTGGGCCAGTCCGGGAAGCCGTCTGGACGTTACGTACGACCCCCGGGGCCGGGTCGGTGCCGTGCCGACGGAGTTGGTGGGCAGCGAGGGGGAGTCCTGGCCTCTCGTGTGGGCGGGCCTGGGTGTGGTGATCACGGTGCGGCTCGGCTATGTGGCCGTGTTCTTCGTGGAGGAGCGAAGGTGGCAGGCACGGCGGGGCACATGAGTCTTACGGGCTGACGGGCGGCTGCGGCAGGATCGCCGGCATGTCGATCTCCGGAACGGACGCGTACGACTCCACCGACCTCCTCCCCCCGCTCGTCGAACGCGCCCTCACCGCCGCCCGCGCCCACGGCTTCCCCCACTCCTGCCGCCCCGAACAGGGCCGCCTGCTGCACGCGTTGGCGGGCGGCGCCCGCCACCTGATCGGCGAGACGGGCACGGGCTGCGGCGTCGGTCTGGCCTGGCTGGCCTCGGGGGCGGGTGAGGGCGTACGTCTGGTGAGCGTGGAGCGGGATCCGGAGCGTGCGGGGGTCGCGGCGGAGGTCTTCGCGGACCGGCCCGAGGTGGAGGTGGTCACGGGTGACTGGCGGCGCATAGAGGAGCACGGGCCCTACGACCTGCTGGTCCTCGACGGCGGCGGCACGGCCAAGGCCGCGGACGACATCCCGGCCGACCCGGCCCGGCTCCTCGCTCCGGGCGGCACGATCGTGATCGACGACTTCACCCCGGCCGCCGACTGGCCGCCGATGCACGAGGGGGCCGTGGACCTGCCCCGCCGGTACTGGCTGGAGCATCCCGCGCTGAAGACGGTCGAGATCGCGCTCGCCGAGGATCTGGCCACGCTCGTGGGGACCCGGCGTCGGCTTGCCGGGGCCGAGACCACGTGGCGAGGGCTGGAGCGCGGGCAGATCGTACGGGGAGTCGTCACCCGCATCGCGCCCTTCGGCGTGTTCGTGGACCTCGACGGCGTCGAGGGCTTCGTCACCGTCCCCGAACTTTCCCGGCACCGGTTCGACTCGCTCGACGAGGTCGTCCACGTCGGCCAGGAGGTCACGGCCGAGATCCTCGCCTTCGAACTGCCCCGGCAGCAGGTCCGGCTGTCCCTGGCCGCCCTGGCTCCGGACCCCCTGACGGAGTTCGCACGGAACGGGCTCGGCCGGGTGGTACGCGGCCCGGTCACCAAGACGGTCCCGTTCGGCGTGTTCGTGCGGGTGGCCGACGGCGTGGAGGGGCTTGTGCACCGGGACACGCTCAACGACCCGTACTTGCCGGAGGTGGGCGACGAGCTGTCCGTCGAGGTCGTCGGCATCAACGTCGTACGGAGGCGGGTCGACCTGAAGCCGGCGTCGTAGCGGGCCTGGCTTGTCGGCGACCACCGTCCGCTGCAACATCTCCCACGCGAACTCGGCGACCAGCCGTCGTCGTACGCCCCGCGCGTCCGCTTGGCTCTGACAACGTGAGCTGGGGTCTGGCACACGTTCCGTGGTGGCGGACTGAGCCGACGTCACCACGTCAGGGTCAGCGAACCTCCGACCGGCAACGTGTGCCAGCGGTCGGCGTAGTCGTCGAACCGGGACACGATCCGGTCGACCACCGGGGGAATCTCCCCCGCCGACACATACGCCGGCAGCTCCCGCGCGTGGCCGCGCCGCACCTCCCACACGGGTACGGCAATACCCGCCAGCTCCTCCGACCTGGCCATGTCGGCCTTCGCCTGCGGGGACGACTTCACCCGCTTCGACTTGCGGCGCCGGGCGGCCTTGGCGCGCTCCGCGGGGTCGGCGGGCCAGAACAGGCCGTTGTCACCGGCGGCCAGCCGCCCGTAGACCCCGAGCTTGATGCCGGCCTCCGCCTCGACGAGGAAGTGCACCAGGTCGTGCGGGAGATACGGATGCCCGCCGGGCCCGTTGCGTGGGGCGAGCGCGGCACCGGTCTCGCGGTGCACGGCGATGTCGTAGCTCGTACCGGGACCTTTGGTGAAGACGACGCGCATGCCCGGCACGGTAAGTGACGATCGCGGCCGCAGGCACCCGGTTTTCCGGCACGCTCAGCGGGCACCGAGGGGTGTAGCGGCGCGGAGTTCATGACTCCGCAGGTCAATTGGGCGATGCGGCCGCCTCCGCGCTGGATGGGGGTGCTGATGCCCGCGAGCAGCACGCACTGCGGCCGGGTGTGCCGGGCATGGGTGCGTGGCTGGTGGCCGGCGCCATGACGGGCGTGCCCGCCATGAGTGACCCGCATGCGCCCGCACGCCATGAAGCGCGCCTGCTCCGTGAGCGTATCCCAACGTGCGGTCAGCTCAGCTCGTCTTCCGTTCCCGCGGCGGCCCATCCGTGCCGTACAGCTTCGCCGAGGCGTCCACATGGGCCAGCCGCCGCAACGCGCTGAACACCGCTTCACCCAGAACGGTCCCGACCACCACACCCTCGACCATGTCCTCGACCGCCACCCTCCGGTCCACGTACCCGAGATCGGCGCGGGCGACCTGCTCGGCGGCGTCGGCGTAGTCGTCGAGCACTTCGACGAACGCCCCGTGTCCCAACCGGGCCATGGCGGCAAGAGCCTTGGAGAGGTCGGCCGCGGCGGGGTTCGACTCGTGCGTCCGCCAGCCACGCCGGGAGATGAGGTCGGCGACGGCGGCCTGGGCGGCCGCCGACTCGGCGTCGTCGTGCTCGATGTTTGTGCTGCCGAGGCGGTCCGCGGCGGCGCCGAGCACTTTGTGCAGCGGACGCTTCGGATCGTCGACGGCCGCCAGTACGTCCGCGATCTCGGCCACCTTCAGGCCGCCCACATCGAGCAGGGCGCGGATCAGCTGCAGCCGACGCTCGTGCGTCTCACCGTAGGTCGCCTGGTTCGGGCTGGTCAGCTCGCCCGGGGGCAGCAGCCCTTCACGGACGTAGTACTTGATCGTCGGCACCGGAACCCCGGTCTTTCGGCTCAACTCGCCAATGCGCACTGCCGGTTCACTCCTTGGCCTCTGCCCTGCTCACCGCGCCGGTCCTTGCCGACCCGCTCCTCATCATAGATAGTGGGACTATCAGATAGCGGATAGTTCTGCTATCTATTCAGAGGGGGTAACTGTGTCTTCATCCCGTCCGTCTTCATGGCCTGCGTCGTCGTGGGGGCCTTCGGTGCCCTGGCGGTCATGGCATCGACCGCTGGTGTTGTTCTCGGCGGCGATGGTGATGATGGCGGTCATATCCGCCGTGGGACTCGTCGTCGACGACCGTGTCCTGGTGGGCGCGCCGATCTGGTTCAAGCCGTTCAAGTTCTCGGTCTCGTTCGTGGCGTACTGCCTCACCCTGGCCTGGATGCTGTCGCTCCTCCCCCACGCCCGACGCATGGGCTGGTGGGCGGGGACGGTCGTCGCGCTCGCGAGCCTCGTCGAGATGGTGATCATCACCGGCCAGGTGATACGTGGCAAGCGCAGCCACTTCAACCACGCAACGCCCTTCGACGAGGCGCTGTTCAATGCGATGGCCGTCACGGTCGTCATCCTGTGGCTCGGCACGCTCGCCATCGCCGTGCTGCTGCTCCGCGCCCGCATCACCGACCGCGCATCCGCCTGGGCGATGCGCTCCGGCATCGTCCTGACGCTGGCCGGGGCCGCCGTCGGATTCCTGATGACCCAGCCCGCGCCGGGGCAGCGGCGCGGCGTCTCCCAGGTGGTCGGCGCGCACAGCGTGGGTGTGCCGGACGGCGGTCCCTCGATGCCGCTGACCGGCTGGTCGACGACCGGCGGCGATCTGCGGATCCCGCACTTCGTCGGCATGCACGCGCTGCAGCTCCTGCCGCTGTTGGTCATGATGCTGACCGCGCTCGCACCGCGCTTCGCCCGCCTCGCCGACGACAGGGTGCGGTTGCGCCTCGTGCTGCTCGCCTCGGGGGCGTATGCCGCCGCCTTCGCTCTGGTCCTGTGGCAGGCGCTGCGGGGCCAGCCGCTGATCCACCCGGACGGCGCGACGCTGGGGGTGGCCGGCCTGATCCTGGCGGCCGCCGCTCTCGGGACGTACGGCTCCCTGCGGGCTGCAACCCCCTCCTCGCACAAGGCAAGTGACGCTGACGGCGCCACCGCCTCGAAGGAGCTCGTGTCATGACCGGATTCCTCTTCGAGCTCTCCTTCTGGCTGGCGGCACCCGTCTGGTTGCTCATGATCTTCGCCCCGGCGTGGAGCCCCACCGCGCGCATCGCCGCATCCCCGCTGACCGTGGTGCCCGTACTGCTCGTCTATCTCGCGCTCGCGGTCCCCGTGTTCCCCGAGCTCTGGACCGCGGTCAGCAGCCCGGACCTGGACACCTTCCGCGACCTGACGGCCCTCGCGGACGGTGCGGGAGCCATCTGGGCGCAGGTCATCGCCTGGGATCTCCTGATCGGGCAGTGGATGTACCAGGAGGCCAGACGGCTCGGGATCTCCGCCCTGCTGATGGGGCCGCTGCTGGTCTTCACGATCCTGCTGTCACCATTCGGCCTGCTGGTATTCCTGGGGCTGCGCGCGGCGAGGTCACGGCGTGCGAGTCGCGACGACCTCACGGCCGCCGCGTCCGGCGGAGCCATGTAGTCGTTCGCCCAGCGGTACGGCGCGCAGTTCCCGGAGGCCGTCTGCCTGGGCATCGAAATCGGCCACGCGGCGATCCCGGCCCAGGGAACCGGGTTCCGCCGGCAGCGTTTGGGCCTGTCCGGCGGATCTCGCCGGACAGGCCCCTGGCCCCGAGGAAGGCTCAGCGCTTGAGCGTGAAGGTGAAGTCGCCGGAGAGCTTGCCGCTCAGCCGGACTGCCGAAACGAGCTTCCCCTCCGTGATCAGTCGCTCGGTCTCGGCCCGCGAAAGACCGCAACCGTCAGCGATCAGACGCACCGGCCGGACAGGGATCCGCGCCGCAAAGCGGACCGAGACGTCGATCACCTCGCGGTCCAGGTGATCCGATCCGCCGGTGTCGAGGCGCCAGGCGTTGTCCCAGTCGAGGGCGATGCGATTACGGCGCCGCACGACCGGATCCTGGAGCAGCTCAGCTGCCAGGCCAGGGTCGTTGTCATGCATCCGGTCCAGCAGCTCAGGTCGTACGGAGCGCACGTTCATCCGCTCCAGGACCGTGAGCTTTGCCGTGTCCCCGCAAGCGGTACAGAGCACGAGGAGCCAGGCGTCGAGGAGCTTGTGGTTTGCGTTGACGCGAAATTTACCGTTCGCCCGGAAGCGCTCGGACACGCACGCGTGGCAACGGCGGAGAACGGTCGGCAGGCAGGTGGGCATGACCACCCAGTCATTGAGCACAGAAGTACACCGGTTTCAGTGAGAAGTCCGCAGCAAAAAGGAGCGCGGCGCACATGCGCGACGCGCGACACATCAGCTCTCGGGAGGTCTCACAGGGTGTACAACGGCACGTCCTTGCCTAGACGACTTGGCTCGGCAGCACGGTAATGGCGCACAGCGGCGCTGCTCCACTGGTTTTCGAGCGCCTCACCGCCAGGTTCCATCCGGCGGATCATGGACGAAGCCAGAGCCGGATCGCGGCGACGGTGACGGTGCCGTGGAAGACGTAGGCCCGCTTGTCGTACCTCGTGGAGGAGTTCTTACTCGCTGATGGCAAGCCGCTGAAGCAAACCCCATGTGAACTCCGCGACGACCTCATGTCGTTCACCTTGTGCGTCCGGTGCCACAAAGGCCAGCCCCCACCGCGTCGGTGCCGTCCCCTCCAGTGGTCGGGCCGGCGCGAAGGCGCGGGCTGCCTCGTCGACCGTGCAGGACCACGGGGTGAGGTCGTCGATCGTGCGCAGGGTGGGGGCTTCCGCGCCCGGTGCGCGGACCAGCCACTCGTTCCACACCACCCCGTTCGGCGCTACGAGGACCTCGAAGCGCAGGTCCGGCCAGAGGGGGACCGGCCACTGCCAGGCCTCGCAGTCGAGGTCGCCGATGCGGCGGGGGATCGTCGACTCGGGTGGGCCGAGGACCGAGCGGTAGCGGGATGCCGCGCTGCGGGACCGTGGGGAACGGAGCATGGCCTGCCAGCGTTTGTTCGCCTCCCGCATCTGTGCGAGCGAGACGCCCAGTTCGCGGCGGGCGTCCTCCACCAGACCGGGGTTGTGGTCGGCCATGCGGCGCAGCAGGACGAGCTGGAAGTCGAGCGGCGTGAAGGGGTTAGCGGGGGGCTTTCCTGAGCGTGGCGGCATGGGAACCATCGTCGCCCACGCCGGGCCCTCCCGGACGTCGGCCGTCAGGGAGGAAGAGGACGGAATTGACGTAGCGGGGGCGGGTACGGAGGGGGAGGACTCGGCGGAGCAGGCCGTGGGAGGCGACGTGAGAGGTGATCGCCTGGTGGGACTCCAGGGGGAAGTCGGAGAGGGGGATCCAGTTTCTGCCGGGGAGCACCCAGCCGTCGTAGTCGAGGAGCGACATGTATGTCAGGACCGGGGTGATCGGTTGGATGCGGGTCTCCAGTTCCACGAGCAGGGTCGGGCGGTCGCGGGCCAGCAGGGCCGTCGCGCCGCGTAGGACCGACAGTTCGCTGCCGTCCACGTCGACCTTGATGAAGTCGACGTCCCTCAGGCCCAGGTCGTCGAGGGCGACGCAGGGGACCTCCACCGCGTGGGCGTGGATGTCCCGGCGGATGAGGGACGAGACACCTCGGTCGCCGGTGTCGTCCGGGGGCAGCCAGAGGCGGGCCGTGCCGGGGCGGTCCGTGGCGGCGGCCTGGATCACGTGGACGTTCGCCGGGGTCGTCGAGGAGAGGAGGCGTGCCAGGTGCGGGACGGGTTCCACGGTCACCACCCGGCGGGACCGGGCGCTCAGCCGGCGCGTCCACGGGCCGTACCAGCCGCCGACGTCTACCGCGGTGCCGCAGCCGGGCGGGCAGAAGTCGGCGATCCTGGCCAGCTCCGGTTCAAAGCGGGGGTACACGGCGCGGGCGGTCGCGGCGACCAGGCGGGCCGGGAGGAAGGGGGCGAGGCGGGCGGCAAGCGTGGTCATGACGCCATCCGTTTGAGGAGCTCCTCGTGTTCGTCCTCCGAGACCTGCTCCCCGGAGGACGGCAGCAGTTGCGGGATGCCGTCGACGATCGGGTAGCGGCGGCGCAGGCGTGGGTTGTACAGGGCCTCCTTCGGCGTCATGGATCCGTCCGGTGGCAGCAGGTGCAGCCGGCCCTTGTCGAGGGGGCACGCCAGGATCTTCAGCAACGGGTCGTCGAGGGTCATGGGGGTGCCAACTCCTTGGCGGGGAGGGATGGTTGGGGTGCCTTGTCGTGTTTCGGCATGCTCAGCAGCACCGTGACCGCCAGTGCCGTGCCCGCCAGCCGCAGTGCCAGCCGCGGTGGGTCGTCCGGCAGTGCCTCGCCGAACGACAGCGTTCCGAGCACCGCCGTGTACAGGCAGGTCACCGTCGTGCACACCGGCACGATCAGTGAGGCCCGGCAGCGCTGCAGCGCGGCCTGCGACATGACCAGGCCGAAGGCGCCGGTGAAGAGCAGGAGGTACGGGTACGGGGAGCGCAGTACGGCCAGGAGTGCACCGGCCGGGTCACTCGTCGTCCAGTAGCCGGAGACGCCCTTGATCGCGAGCGAGCTGACCCCGTAGAGCAGGCCCACCGCCACCCCGTACTCGACGCCGGTCGTCGGCAGCCGGTGGCGGCGCAGGGCCCGGCGTTCGGCGGCGCGGTACAGCCACACGCCGGACGCCAGCGACGGCACGCACAGCAGCAGGACGAGGGCGTAGGGGGCCTGCTGACTGACCGTGTCCGTGGCCTCGTCCAGCGACAGTACGACCATCAGTAGGGCGGCGAGGATCGCGGCCAGCGCGTACCGCTCCCGTCCGCTGGTCTCCTCGCCCAGTAGCAGGGCGGAGAGCAGGACGAGCAGTACCAGGCCGGAGACGAAGATGCCCTGTGCGGCGGCGATCGGCAGGGTGCGGTAGACGATGAGCTGGGCGGCGAACCCGGCCGCGAGGGCGAGCGAGCCGCCGATCCACAGCGGGCTGCCGAGTACCAGGCGCAGCAGGCGGCCGGGGCGGCGGACCGTGACCTCGGGCAGGGCGGCCAGCGCCCGTTTCTCCAGCACGAACCCGCTGCTGTACAGGACGTTCGCCATCAGGGCCGCGGCCACTCCCCACCACACGGCCTATGTCCTTCGGGCGTGCAGGAGGAGGATCGAGGCGAGGGGTGGTCTGGTGCAGGCCAGGCGGTCCAGCGGTCGTAGCGGGCGCGGTACGCCGTGGAAGGGCGCACCTTCCAGTCGTACGACGTCGAAGCCCGCCGCCGCGACGAACTCCCGCAGCGCGCGGGCGGTGTACAGCCGTAGGTGTCCGACGACCTCCCGGCCGGGGCGGCCGTGGATCGCGCGCAGGCTCACCTCGGAGAAGACCGGCTGGACGCCGACGGCCAGCAGGGCGCGGTTGTACCAGGCGGCCAGGTTCGGGGTGGACAGCATCAGATGGCCGCCCGGGCGCAGGACGCGGCGGATCTCCTCCAGGGCGGTGTCCGGGTCTACGAGGTGTTCGATCACCTCGCTGAAGAGGACGGCGTCGGCGGAGCCCGTTCCGAAGGGCAGTGCGGTCAGTTCGCCGCGCACCGCGTACGGCAGTCGGGTGCGGGCGCGGGTCAGGGCGTCGTGGGACCAGTCGACGCCGACGATGCGGTGGCCGGGGAGGAGGGGGGCGGCGGTGGCGGCCGCGGTGCCGTCGCCGCAGCCGATGTCGAGGACGGTCTGTGCCGTGCCGGTGCCGAGAGCGGCGGCCAGCATGCGGGCCTGGCGGAGGCTGCGGGGGGTGCCGGAGGCGACGGGGACGGCGGGGTTCTCGTAGAAGTCCCGCAGGTCCTTGGGGGGTGCGGTGGTGGTCATCGGGTGACCTCCGTGGTGTGCAGGTAGTGCTCGAACAGGTCCCGCAGATGGGCGCCGTCGCCGTGGCTGAGCAGGGTGCGGGACCAGCGCAGGGCGAGGTGGAGGCGGCCGGCCGTCGATGCGGTGGTGACCGTGAGGCCGCGGGGCATGCGGGCGGGGGCCGAGAACCAGACCGCGTGGGCGCGGCCGGCCTCCTCGCCGAAGTCCAGGGGGTACGGGACGCGGCCGATGTTGCTGAGGAGTGTCGTGGACGTCCAGGGGGCGGCGGCGCGGCGGAGGCCGCGGGTGAGGGCGGCGCGCCACGGGACCGGGAGGACGGGGGCGGTCAACAGGGCGGCTCCGTGGCCGAGTTGGGGGCGGGAGAGGGACTTGAGGGCGCGCGTGCGGGTTGCCGTCCGGCGGAGCAGGGTGTCCATGTCGTCCGGGGTCAACTCGTCCGGTGAGAAGGGGACTTCGACCAGGCGGGTGCCGTTGCCGATGGGCATTGTCGTGTCGCGGGGGCGGTCGTCCACCGGCATGGTGATGCGGAGGGGGCGGGGGCGGGCGCCGTGTTCGCGGTTCCAGTGGGCGATCGTCAGGGCGGTGGTGACCATGAGCTGGTCGTTCACCGTGTAGGGGGAGCCCTTGGGGCGGTGAGGGAGGGGGAGGTCTGTGACGAGCATGTCG
>NZ_JBQQCE010000242.1:0-14141 GCF_052245645.1 Streptomyces sp. KR55
CAGATTGCCCACGTGTTACTCACCCGTTCGCCACTAATCCACCCCGAAGGGCTTCATCGTTCGACTTGCATGTGTTAAGCACGCCGCCAGCGTTCGTCCTGAGCCAGGATCAAACTCTCCGTGAATGTTTACCGGTAATCCGGTGCAACACCACGAGAGCGGAACGGCCGGAGGAATGATCCGACCGTCCACAGCGTCCTCGCTGTGTTCTTCAAAGGAACCTCGACCATCGGCTGTCCGATGGACGGGGTATCAACATATCTGGCGTTGATTTTTGGCACGCTGTTGAGTTCTCAAGGAACGGACGCTTCCTTCGTACTCACCCTCTCGGGCTTTCCTCCGGGCGCTTCCCTTCGGTCTTGCGTTTCCGACTCTATCAGATCTTTTCCGATCCGATTTCCTCGGCGCTTTCCAGGTTCCCGCTTTCGCGTTTCCCTTTCCGGCGGTTCCGACTCTATCAGACCCTTTCGGGCCTGACTCCCAGTCAGCGGGGCTTGTCTTCCCGGCCGTTGGGCCGTTCCGACGAGTGAGACTTTAGCGGATTCCTGGCTCCCGAGCTAATCGGGGGCTGCGTCCTTTCGAACGCGGATTCCTCATCTCGCAAATACGCATGGCAATGCATACGACGACGGATCGTCGATTGCTGCCTGAGTACCTGCGGAATGGCTGTCCGGGGACCGACCGGAGTCGGCTCTCACGTCGGACAACCCGGAGAACACTACGGACCGGGTCGGGGTGTGTCAACTCGGCTCCGGACCAGACCCTACGGGCGTACCCTGGTGTGCATGACGACGCGTACGTACACCCAGCAGTGGTGGGCTGCCTGACGGCGGCCGGACTTACGTATGCACTCAACGGCCGCCGCCTCGGCGGCCGTTCTCGTATCTCCCTCCGGAGCTCCAGAGGGTCGGCCCGCCGGGACGGCGGCCTCGACCAGGAGGTGGAGAAGGGATGACGCGGGTCTTCAGTGGGGTCAAGCCGACCGGGAATCTGACGCTGGGGAACTACCTGGGGGCCATGCGGCGGTGGGCCGCTGTGGATCAGCACCAGGCGGACGCGCTGTTCTGTGTCGTCGATCTGCATGCGCTGACCGTGGAGCACGATCCGGCGCGGGTGCGGCGGCTGAGCCGGCAGGCGGCGAGCCTGTTGTTGGCGACGGGGCTGGATCCGGAGCTGTGCACCGTGTTCGTACAGAGCCATGTGGATGAGCACGCACGGCTGTCGTATCTGCTGGAGTGCGTGGCCACGGACGGCGAGATGCGGCGGATGATCCAGTACAGGGAGAAGGCTGCGCGTGAGCGGGAGCGGGGCGGGAGTGTGCGGCTGTCGCTGCTGACGTATCCCGTGCTGATGGCGGCGGACATCCTGGCGTACGGGACCGACGAGGTGCCGGTGGGGGACGACCAGGCACAGCATGTAGAGCTGGCGCGGGATCTCGCGGTGCGGTTCAACCGTCGGTACGGGTACACGTTCGTGGTGCCTCGGGCCACGCATCCGACGGTGGCCACACGGGTGATGAACCTGCAGGACCCGGCCTCGAAGATGGGGAAGAGCGAGGACGTCGGGCCCGGGATCGTCTATCTGCTCGATGAGCCGGACGTGGTGCGGAAGAAGGTTCTGCGGGCCGTGACCGACAGCGGGCGGGAGGTCGTGTACGACCGGAAGGCGCGGCCGGGCCTCGCCAATCTGCTGGAGATCCTCGCGGCCTGCACGGGTGGGAACCCATCGGAGCTGAGCGGTGTATATGAGTCGTACGGCGCCTTGAAGAAGGACACCGCAGAGGCTGTGGTCGAGGTTCTCAGGCCCGTGCAGGAGAGGCACAAGGCGTTGTGCGCGGATCCTGGCTTTGTGGAGGAGGTGCTGCGGGATGGTGCGGAGAGGGCTCGGGCGATGGCCCGGCCGACCGTGGATGCCGCGTATCGGGCGATCGGGTTGTTGCCGGCAGCTGCCGATATCGAGGTGACTGCTCAGGGGTGAGTTGGGCCGCCCCTCGGGCAGGGGCGGCCGGGCGCCAGCTGTTGTTGCCGGAGGCTCAGCTGTTGTTGCCGGAGGCCAGTTCGCGGCTGCGGTCGCGGGCGGCTTCGAGGGCGGCGATGAGGGCGGCTCGTACGCCGTGGTTCTCGAGTTCGCGGATGGCGTTGATGGTGGTGCCGGCGGGGGAGGTGACGTTCTCGCGGAGCTTCACCGGGTGTTCGCCGCTGTCGCGGAGCATCGTGGCGGCGCCGATCGCGGACTGGACGATCAGGTCGTGGGCCTTGTCGCGGGGCAGGCCCAGCAGGATGCCGGCGTCGGTCATGGCTTCGACCAGGTAGAAGAAGTACGCCGGGCCGGAGCCGGAGAGGGCCGTGCAGGCGTCCTGCTGGGACTCGGGGACGCGCAGCGTCTTGCCGACGGCGCCGAAGATTTCCTCCGCGTGGGCCAGGTCGGCATCGCTGGCGTGGCTGCCGGCGGAGATGACGGACATGGCTTCGTCGACGAGGGCGGGGGTGTTCGTCATGACGCGGACGACCGGGGTGCCGACGGTGAGACGCTCCTCGATGAAGGAGGTGGTGATGCCCGCCGCGCCGCTGATGACCAGGCGGTCGGTGGGGACGTGGGGGGCGAGTTCGTCGAGGAGGGTGCCCATGTCCTGCGGTTTGACCGTGAGGATCAGGGTGTCGGCGGTCTTGGCGGCTTCCGGGTTGGTGACCGGGGTGACTCCGTAGCGGGTGCGGAGTTCTTCGGCTCGTTCCGGGCGGCGGGCAGTGACCAGGAGGTCGGCGGGGGTCCAGCCGGCGCGGATCATTCCGCTGAGCAGGGCTTCGCCGATCTTGCCGGTGCCGAGGACTGCGACTTTCTGGGTCATGGTGCGGGGCCCTCCGGGGGTGCGTCGTCCTGAGGGCATCCTTGCACTTGGGGTGCGTGTGCGCGTTCCGTGTCCGGTGGGCGGAACGTCGGTTACCGGGTGGGAGGAGTTGCGGTCGGCGTCGGGGGTGATCGCGCAGCCCGGCGCTGACGAGGTGCCGCCCGCGCCCACCCGTGCCGCCCTGGGGGTCCCCCTCTGGGGGAGGCACGAATGCCCGCGGTTTACGAGCACGCGCTGCCGCAGCTAGGGAGGACACATCTACGCCGTGCGGCGCCTCAGTGTTGCTGCGCCCAGGGTCAGGACCAGTAGGGCGCAGCCTGCCACGATCAGGGTGTCGCGGAGGAAGTTGGCGGTCATGTCGGTGTGCTTGAGGACTTCGTTCATGCCGTCGACGGCGTAGGACATGGGGAGGACGTTGGAGATGGCCTCGAGGACGGGGTGCATGTTGTCGCGTGGGGTGAACAGGCCGCAGAGGAGGAGTTGGGGAAAGAGCACTGCCGGCATGAACTGGACCGCCTGGAATTCGGAGGCCGCGAAGGCCGAGACGAAGAGACCGAGGGCTGTCCCGAGCAGGGCGTCGAGCAGGGCCACGAGCAGGAGCAGCCAGGGGGAGCCCGTGACGTCCAGGCCCAGGAGCCAGAGCGCCAGGCCGGTGGCGAGGGCGGACTGGATGATCGCCAGGGTGCCGAAGGCGAGGGCGTAGCCCGCGATCACGTCGCCTTTGCCGAGGGGCATGGCGAGGAGGCGTTCGAGGGTGCCGGAGGTGCGTTCGCGCAGGGTGGCGATGGAGGTCACCAGGAACATCGTGATCAGCGGGAAGATGCCCAGGAGGGATGCGCCGATGTTGTCGAAGGTGCGCGGGCTGCCGTCGAAGACGTAGCGCAGCAGGATCAGCATCAGACACGGGACGAGGAGCATCAGCGCGATCGTGCGCGGGTCGTGGCGGAGCTGGCGCAGGACGCGGGCCGCGGTGGCGGTGGTGCGGGAGGCGTTCAGGGCGCTGGTGGGTGCGGGCGTTGCAGGGGCGGTGACCGTCGTCGCGCTCATCGGGTGGTCTCCTTCTTGCGGCTGTTCGCGGTTGCCTCGTCCACCAGGTGCAGGAACGCCGCTTCGACGGTGTCGGCGCCGGTGCGGGTGCGCAGGGCGTCCGGGGTGTCGTCGGCGAGGATCTCGCCTTCGCGCATGAGGAGGAGGCGGTGGCAGCGCTCGGCCTCGTCCATGACATGGGAGGAGATGAGGAGGGTGGCGCCGCGGCCGGCGGCGATGTCGTGGAAGAGGTTCCACAGGTCGCGGCGGAGGACGGGGTCCAGGCCGACGGTCGGCTCGTCGAGCACCAGGAGTTCGGGGGTGCCCAGGAGGGCCACTGCCAGGGAGACGCGGCTGCGCTGGCCGCCGGAGAGGTTGCCGGCGAGGGAGTCGGCATGGCTGGTGAGGTCGACGTCGGCGATGGCTCGGGTGACGTTGTCGTGGCGGCGTTCGGATGAGGAGCGGCCGGGGTCGAGGATCGCGGCGAAGTAGTCCAGGTTCTGACGGATGGTCAGGTCGTCGTAGACGGAGGGGGCCTGGGTGACGTAGCCGATGCGGGTGCGCAGTGTGGGGTGGCCGGCGGGGCGGCCCAGGACGTCGAGGGTGCCGGTGACCTTGGCCTGGGTGCCGACGATGGCGCGCATCAGGGTCGACTTGCCGCATCCGGAGGGGCCGAGCAGGCCGGTGATCTGGCCGCGCGGGACGGTGAAGTCGAGGGCTCGCAGGACTGTGCGGGGGCCGCGGACGACGGTGAGGCCCTCGGCGTGGATGGCGGAGGTCTCGGCGGTTCGGGGTGGGGTGTTGCCGTTGGCGTCGGGTGGGTCGGCAGCATTATTCATCATGCGATGAATAATGCTCCTGGGTGTAGGCCTCGTCAAGGCAGGGGTTGCTCAGGTGCGGCGGCGCTTCTTCGGGTTGCCGGTGCGGCGGGCGGAGCGCTTCTCGTGCTGTCGGCGGGCCTCCTCGTACTCCGCGCGGTGGAGGTTCTCGCCCGGGGCCTCGAGGAGGGAGCGGAAGAAGTAGGCGAGGAGGGAGCCGACGAAGCCGATGGTCAGCAGGCCGCGCAGGGAAGCCTGGCGGTCGGAGTCCGGGCGCTTGGTGAAGGCGTCCCAGGTGTGGCGGAAGGCGAGGGCGCTGCAGACCGCGAACATGACGACGACCAGCAGCGTGACGAAGCTGCCGGAGTCGGCGATCTGCAGACCCTCGTAGGCGAAGCGGAGCACCAGGCAGGCGGCGACGGCTGCGGCGAGGGAGCCGACGGCGGCGCCGATGCGGCGGGCCGTGTATCCGTTGTCGTGGTGCACCCAGGTCGTGCCGAAGAAACGGATGGGCTCGGGGCGGGGGCCGTCCGTGGGCTGGTCCGGGGTGCGGTTCTGCTTGTCGCTCACGGGCCGATTATGGCTCCCGGCCAGGGCGGGGCCAGGCCCTCGCCGCGGTCAGGAGCCACGCCGGGCGCTCCTGGTCGTCGTCAGGAGCAGCGCGGTGCCACGTAGCCGTCGCTGCCGGTGTTGACGTAGGCGTCGGAGACGTACTGGGCGTTGGCGATGCAGTCCCAGATGTTGGTGGTGCCGTAGGGGCCGGTGACGGTGTCGCCGGGGCGCTGGCAGTAGATGGGGACGGTGGCGCCCTCGGGCAGGACGCGGACGATCCGGTAGTGGGTGCCGGGACCGCTGCGGACGTTGAGCCGGACGCCGGGGGCGACGGGGTAGGAGCGGACCCTCGCCTCCGCCGTCGCGGCCAGGGTCTGCGTGTCGTCGGTCGCCGCCGGTGCCGTCTCCGGCTCGCCCGTGCCCGAGATCTCGATGTCCTCCGTGGCCATGTCGGCCTCCCCCCGTTTGGATGCTTGTGAACGGTTCACGCCAAAATCACCTGGCGCACCGAGGCTAGCAAGCCGCAGAGGTTTCGCACGAAGCATCGACTAGGCTCAGCGCGTCGCGCATGCGGACGGACATCCGGGGGTGAGAGATGCCGCCATGGCGCAGCACCGGTACGGATGCGGAAGCGGAATCTCCGCAGTACGCCGGGCAGTACCTGCTGGAGGCGCCGCTCGGTTCCGGTGGCATGGGCGTGGTCCATCTGGCGCGGTCGGCCTCGGGGTTGCGGCTCGCCGTGAAGGTAGTGCACGGGGAGTTTGCTCAGGACCCTGAGTTCCGGGGGCGGTTCCGGCAGGAGGTGGCCGCCGCACGGCGGGTCAGCGGTGCCTTCACCGCGCCCGTCGTCGACGCCGATCCCGATGCCGAGCGCCCCTGGATGGCAACGCTCTTCATCCCCGGCCCCACCCTCGCCGAGTACGTGAAGCGGAACGGCGCCCTTGCGCCGGCCCGGCTGCGGCAGTTGACGGCGGGGCTCGCCGAGGCGCTGCGGGACATCCATCGGGTCGGGGTCGTGCACCGCGACCTCAAGCCGAGCAACGTCCTGCTCGCCGAGGACGGGCCGAAGGTCATCGACTTCGGGATATCCCGGCCCTCGGACAGCGAACTGCGCACCGAGACCGGCAAGTTGATCGGCACGCCGCCGTTCATGGCGCCGGAGCAGTTCCGCAGGCCGCGAGAGGTCGGGCCGGCCGCCGACGTCTTCGCGCTCGGGTCGGTCATCGTGCACGCCGCGACGGGCAGCGGCCCCTTCGACTCCGACAGCCCGTACCTGGTGGCGTATCAGGTCGTTCATGAAGAGCCGGACTTGACAGGAGTGCCGGACGAGCTGGCGCCGCTCGTCGCCCGGTGCCTGGCCAAGGAACCTGAGGACCGGCCCACTCCGGACGAGCTGATGGCGGAGCTCCGGTCGCTTTCGGCGTCGTATGACACACAGGCCTTCATTCCCGAACAGCGCACGGGCGAGCGTCCGTTCGATGGCCCGCGGGAAGTCGAGCCGGCACGGGAGTTCCATCGCCCACGGAAAGCTGGTCCCCCGAGCGATGCCGGTCCCGACGAGGCCCCCACGCACCGGCGCCGGGCGCCCTCGGCGGACGGTCCGGTCGCGGACGCACCCGGGGCCCGCGGCCCGAGAAGGCGGTGGTGGAGGGCCGCCGTGGCCGTCGCCGCCGTGCTCGCCCTGGGCGCGGGGGCTGTTGCCCTCCTCGGGGCCGGCGACAGCCCGACGCCGGCCGGGGCCGGGCAGCCCGCCCCGTTCCGCCCCTGGGACATCGATCTGAGCGCCCGTGGCGCCGAGGCGAGCGGCATGCCGCAGTGCGCCTACACGCCCGGGACGCTGTACTGCACCCGCCCCGGTGTTCTGGCCGCCGCCGTCGATCCTGCGGACGGCGACGTGAAGTGGGCGCGTGCGGGGGCTGGGCAGCAGGCGGACGGGACCGTCGAGCCGCCGGTGCTGTCGGGCGGGTTGCTGCATGTCGTCACGGAGGGCGGGCGGCGGCTCGCCGCGCTCGACCCGACGACCGGCAGGACCCGCTGGAGCCACGACATCTCGCGCTACGACGGTCGGGTCGCGCACGTCGGCGGCGTCGTCCTGCTCACCGGACGCGACTCGAAGGTCACCGCGCTGGACGCCGCCACCGGCGAGCGGAAGTGGCAGCACGCGGTCGCCGGGCTCACCCAGCCGGTGTTCCAGTCGTACGGCGGCCGGGTCGCGTACGCGGTCGGCGCGGCCGGGACCGGGACCCGGGTGACCGCCGTCGACCCGGAGAGCGGCGCCGTCCGCTGGCAGCGGCGGCTGGCCGGTGCGCTCAGCCTGGTCGGCGCCCGTGAGGGCGTGCTCTGGTTCACGTCGACCTCGGCGGAGTACGCCGACACCGACGCGGTCGTGCGCTACGACGCCACGCACGGGACGCAGCGCCGTACCGCCCTGCGCCATCCGCTGGCGGGAGCACAGGCCGTCGTACAGAGGGACACGGTGTATCTGCTGGGGGCCGACGGTGCGCTGGTCGCCGTCGACACGCGAACGTCGGCGCAGCTGTGGCGGCTGGAGACGTCCGTCAGTTTCCCGTCCGCGCCGGTGGTGGCCGGGGGGCGGCTGTACTTCAGTGCCGGGGACGGGCGGGTCGTCGCCGTCGACACCGGGAAGGGTGTGCTGCTGGGGCAGACCAGGGCGCGGCCCGGGGCAGCACGGGGGTCGGTGGTGTCCGGGCTGCCGCTGCCGGTCGCCGGGGACGGCAGGGTGTTCGCCGCGGCTCCGGACGGTTCGCTGTTCGCGGTGGACGGGGACGATCCGGCGCGGTGGTGACAGGCGGGGCGGGCTGAGCGGCTGGGGGCGGCGTGCGAAGGCCGGAGGCACCGGCCGAGGGGGCGCGCGAAAGCCAGGCTCACCAGCCAAGCCTGCACACAAAAGGGGCCGCCCCGTCACAAGCGGCCCCAGGTGTGTGCCTCAGCCCAGTTTGCTGACGTCCCGCACGGCGCCCTTGTCCGCGCTGGTCGCCATCGCCGCGTACGCCCGCAGGGCCGCCGAGACCTTTCGGTCCCGGCCCTGAGGGGCGTACACCCCGCCCAGCGCCTGCTCGCGCCGCGCCAGCTCGGCCTCGTCGACCAGCAGATCGATCGTGCGGTTGGGGATGTCGATGCGGATGCGGTCGCCGTCCTCGACGAGCGCGATGGTGCCTCCGGACGCCGCCTCCGGGGAGGCGTGGCCGATGGACAGGCCGGAGGTGCCGCCGGAGAAACGGCCGTCGGTGATCAGGGCGCAGGTCTTGCCGAGGCCGCGGCCCTTCAGGAAGGACGTCGGGTAGAGCATCTCCTGCATGCCGGGGCCGCCCTTGGGGCCCTCGTAGCGGATGACGACGACATCGCCGTCCGTCACCTGCTTGTTGAGGATCTTCTCGACGGCCTCCTCCTGTGACTCGCAGACGACCGCCGGACCCTCGAAGGTCCAGATGGACTCGTCGACGCCGGCCGTCTTCACCACGCAGCCGTCGACGGCGAGGTTGCCCTTCAGCACCGCCAGGCCGCCGTCCTTGGAGTAGGCGTGCTCGGCGGAGCGGATGCAGCCGCCCTCGGCGTCCACGTCCAGGGCCTCCCAGCGCTCGGACTGGGAGAAGGCCTCGGCGGAGCGGACGCAGCCGGGGGCCGCGTGCCACAGCTCCACGGCCTCGGCCGAAGGCGAGCCGCCGCGGACGTCCCACGTCTTCAGCCAGTCCGCCAGGGACGGGCTGTGGACGGCGTGCACGTCCTCGTTGAGCAGGCCCGCGCGGTGCAGCTCGCCGAGCAGGGCGGGGATGCCCCCGGCGCGGTGCACGTCCTCCATGTAGTACGTGCGGTCCTTGGCGACGTTGGGTGCGACCTTCGCCAGGCACGGCACGCGGCGCGAGACGGCGTCGATCTGCTCCAGGCCGAAGGGCACGCCGGCCTCCTGGGCGGCGGCCAGCAGATGCAGGATCGTGTTGGTGGAGCCGCCCATCGCGATGTCCAGGGCCATGGCGTTCTCGAAGGCCGCGATGGTGGCGATGTTGCGGGGCAGGACCGTGTCGTCGTCCTGCTCGTAGTAGCGGCGGGTCAGGTCCATGACCGTGCGGGCGGCGTTCTCGTAGAGCGCGCGGCGGGCGGTGTGGGTGGCGAGGACCGAGCCGTTGCCGGGGAGGGAGAGGCCGATGGCCTCGGTCAGGCAGTTCATCGAGTTGGCGGTGAACATGCCGGAACAGGAGCCGCAGGTCGGACAGGCGTTCTCCTCGATACGGAGGATGTCCTCGTCCGAGATCTTGTCGTTCACCGCGTCGGAGATCGCGTCGACCAGGTCGAGCGTGCGGACGGTGCCGTCGACCAGAGTGGCGCGGCCGGACTCCATGGGGCCGCCGGAGACGAAGACCGTCGGGATGTTCAGGCGCAGGGCGGCCATGAGCATGCCCGGGGTGATCTTGTCACAGTTGGAGATGCAGACCAGGGCGTCGGCGCAGTGCGCCTCGACCATGTACTCCACGCTGTCCGCGATCAGGTCGCGGGAGGGCAGGCTGTACAGCATGCCGCCGTGGCCCATCGCGATGCCGTCGTCGACGGCGATCGTGTTGAACTCGCGGGGGATGCCGCCGGCCTCCTTGATCGCCTCGCTGACGATCCGGCCGACGGGTGCCAGGTGGGTGTGGCCCGGCACGAACTCCGTGAAGCTGTTGGCGACCGCGATGATCGGCTTTCGGCCGATGTCCGCACCGGGTACACCGGAGGCGCGCATAAGGGCGCGGGCGCCCGCCATGTTGCGGCCGTGGGTGACTGTGCGGGACCTCAGCTCGGGCATCGTCGCTCGCTCCTTCGGAGAGTTCTGACTGGGTCGAGCCTACGCCGGTCATCCAGAGGGCGGACAGGATGTCCGGATTCCGGGACGCATGTCTCAGGGATTCAAGGGTTCGTTCCCTCTAAAGGAGTCAGGGGTCCGTCAGGTGGGCCGGTAAGGGCTTCAGGGTTTCGTCAGGTGGCCCTGCACCACGGGTGCGATCCGTCGGATGATCGCTTCCATGTCGGCCGACGCCAGCGGCTCAAGCTTGATCACGTACCGCAGCATGGCGACACCGACCAGCTGCGCGGCCGCCAGTTCCGCCCGCAGCTCCGCGTCGGGCGTGCCGAGCTGGGCGGCGACCCTGCGGAGCAGCTGGGCGGCAATGAGGCGGCGGAAGACGGCGGCCGCGACCTCGTTGTTCACCGCGGACCGTACGACCGCGAGCAGCGGCGTCCGGGTGACCGGGTTCTCCCAGATCCCGAAGAGGAATCGGGCGAACCGCTCACCGACCTCCTCGGGCGCCCCCTCGAAGATCACGTCGGGTGCCCTCAGCGCGGGCGCGAAGACCGTCTCCACCGCCTCCTGGAAGACCTGCTCCTTGGTGCCGAAGTAGTGGTGCACCAGCGCCGAGTCCACACCGGCCGCCTTGGCGATGCCGCGCACGGACGTCTTCTCGTAGCCCCGTTCGGAGAACTCCTCGCGGGCCGCGGCGAGGATGCGGTCGCGGGTGGCGGGGCCGTCGGCGGACTCCGTACGCGAGGGGCGTCCCCGGCGGCGCGGCGTGGGCGTCGTGCCGGTCATCGCCGGGGCACCTTCACCGCGGAGGCCAGGTGGAGCCGGGTGAAGGCCAGGGCCTCGGCGAGGTCGGCCTCGCGCTCGGCGCTGGACATGGCGCGGCGGGTGTTGACCTCGATGACGACGTGCCCGTCGAATCCGGTCACGGCGAGACGTTCCAGCAGCTCGGCGCAGGGCTGGGTGCCGCGGCCGGGGACCAGGTGCTCGTCCTTGTTGGAGCCGGAGCCGTCCGCGAGATGGACGTGGCCCAGCCGGTCGCCCATGCGGTCGACCATCTGCAGGGCGTCCGTGCGCGCGGTCGCGGCGTGGCTGAGGTCGATCGTGAAGTGGCGGTAGTCGTCCTTCGTCACGTCCCAGTCGGGGGCGTAGGCGAGCATCTCGCGGTCGCGGTAGCGCCAGGGGTACATGTTCTCGACGGCGAACCGCACATCCGTCTCGTTCGCCATCCGCCAGATCCCGGCGACGAAGTCGCGCGCGTACTGGCGCTGCCAGCGAAAGGGCGGGTGGACGACGACCGTGGTGGCGCCGAGCTTCTCGGCCGCCGCCTGGGCGCGCTGGAGCTTGACCCACGGGTCGGTGGACCACACGCGCTGCGTGATGAGCAGGCAGGGGGCGTGTACGGCGAGGACCGGGATCTGGTGGAAGTCGCTGAGCCGGCGCAGCGCCTCCATGTCCTGGCTGACCGGGTCGTTCCAGACCATGACCTCGACGCCGTCGTACCCGAGGCGCGCGGCGATCTCGAAGGCCGTTGCCGTCGACTCCGGGTACACGGAGGCCGTCGAGAGGGCGACCTTCGCATCCGGGATGCGTACGACTGGGTTTGCCACGATGGACAGCGTACGTGGCTCCGAGGGGTGGACCGGGGTTGGTGTGCGCCTATTCACCGTTGGTCTCTGTCGCCGTGGGCGAGTGCGGGTTGTCGTGGGCTGGTCGCGCCCACGGTGGGGGTCCCCCCTCATGGGGGTCCCCCGCGCGAGCGAAGCCGAGAGCGGGGGAGAAGCCGAGAGCGGGGGAGGAGCCGCATGTCGATGCAGCCCCGCGCCCCTGAAGGCCTGCGTTGCTCCGGCTGCCCGTTTACGCCGAGCCCATGTGGTCCAACCGTCGCAGGATGATGCCCTCCCTCAGTGCCCACGGGCAGATCTCCAGCGTCTCCACGCCGAACAGGTCCATCGCGGCCTCCGCCACCAGGGCGCCGGCGACCAGCTGGGCCGCTCGGCCGTCGGAGACTCCGGGGAGTTCGGCGCGTTCCTCGGTGGTCATGCCGGCGAGGCGAGGGACCCAGGCCTCCAGGGACTGGCGCTTGAGTTCGCGCTGGACGTAGAGGCCGTCGGCGGAGCGGGCGGCGCCGCCGATGCGGGCGAGCTGCCGGAAGGTCTTGGAGGTGGCGACCACGTGGTCGGGAGCGCCGAAGCGGCTGAACTCACCGACCGTACGGGCGATCTCGGCCCGCACATGGCGGCGCAGAGCCCGTATGTCCTCGGTGGCGGGCGGGTCGTCCGGCAGCCAGGCGGAGGTGAGCCGACCGGCGCCGAGCGGCAGGGAGACGGCCGCGTCGGGGTCCTCGTCGATGCCGTAGGCGACCTCCAGGGAGCCGCCGCCGATGTCCAGGACGAGCAGCTTTCCGGCCGACCAGCCGAACCAGCGGCGGGCGGCGAGGAAGGTGAGCCGGGCCTCCTCGGCGCCGGTGAGGACCTGGAGCTGGACGCCGGTCTCGGTCTGCACGCGCGCGAGGACGTCGTCGGCGTTGCTGGCCTCGCGTACCGCCGAGGTCGCGAACGGCAGCAGTTCCTCGACGCCCTTGTCCTCGGCGGCCTGGAGCGCCTCGTGGACGACGCCGATCAGCCGGTCGACGCCGTGGGGGCCGATGGCACCGTTCTCGTCGAGAAGTTGGGCGAGGCGCAGTTCCGCCTTGTGCGAGTGCGCGGGCAGCGGGCGTGCGCCGGGGTGCGCATCCACCACCAGCAGATGCACCGTGTTCGATCCCACGTCGAGGACACCGAGTCTCATGTACGGAACGCTACTGCCAGCTGCGCTGTGCTCCGCCCTCGAGGCGGTCCCTGGACGGGCGGCGGGCGACTTACCCTGGACCCGTGCCAAAGACGAAAAAGGCGAAGAACGACAAGGCAGACAAGAAGGCCAAATCAACCAAGGGTTCTTCGCAGGCGAAACCACCGGCGAAGTCGCAGCAGGCCCTGGCGGACGACGAGAAGGGCCTCGACTTCGCGCGCGCGTGGGTGGAGTTCCCTGATCCGGCGGACGACGAACAGGTCTTCCGCTGTGATCTGACATGGCTGACCTCTCGCTGGAACTGCATCTTCGGAAGCGGCTGCCAGGGCATCCAGGCCGGCCGCGCGGACGACGGGTGCTGCACGCTGGGGGCCCACTTCTCCGACGAGGACGACGAGAAGCGGGTCGCCGGGCATGTGGCGAGGCTCACGCCGGAGATCTGGCAGAACCACGCCGAGGGCACCCGGGGCGGCTGGGTCTCCAAGGACGACGAGGGCTCCCGGCAGACCCGCCCCTACCAGGGCTCCTGCATCTTCCAGAACCGGCCCGGCTTCGCAGGCGGCGCGGGCTGCTCGCTGCACATCCTCGCCCTGAAGGAGGGCCGGGAACCGCTGGAGACGAAGCCGGACGTGTGCTGGCAGCTGCCGATCCGGCGGACCTACGAATGGATCGACCGGCCCGACGACACCCGCGTGCTCCAGGTGTCGATCGGTGAGTACGACCGCCGGGGCTGGGGTCCGGGCGGCCACGACCTGCACTGGTGGTGCACGTCGGCGACCTCGGCGCACGGTGCGGGCGATCCGGTGTACGTGTCCTACCGGGCGGAGCTGACGGAGCTGATGGGCAAGGCCGGCTACGACCGTCTGGTCGAGCTGTGCGAGCAGCGGTTGAACTCGCAGCTGCCTCTGCTTGCGCCGCATCCGGCGGATCCGGTGGAGTGACGGGCGGCCGCGCGCCGTAGCGGGGGTGGCGCAGCCCGGCGTGACGGGGTGCCGCCCGCGCCCACCCGTGCCGCCCTGGGGGCCCCTCTGGGGGAGGCACGACTGCCCGCGGACTGACGGGCTGGGGCCTTACGACGTCGACGGGCTCGGGGCGCCGCTGTCGCTTGGCGGTGGCGGTGAGTCGCCCGGGGTGGACGGGGTGGAGTCGCTGGGGGTGGGTTCGGGGTCGGGTGGCGGGGTTGTCGGTGGGTCGCTGGGGGTGGGCTCGGTGGGCGGCGGGGTCGTGGGCGTCGGGTCCGGGTCGGTCGGGGGCGGAGGTGGGTTGCTGGGGTTGCTGGGGGTGCTGGGCGCGGGGTCCGGGGGCGGGCCCGGGTCGG
>NZ_JBQQCE010000243.1:0-14119 GCF_052245645.1 Streptomyces sp. KR55
GATGTATCCGTCGCTACGCGACGGATACATCAGCGATGCTCCGCATCGCTGACACTACGTCACTCCGTGACGTAGGCCGGCCACTTCGTGGCCGGTTGAGATCCCGCTCCGCGGTCTCTCAGCGGAGTTCGCTCCGCGAACTCCTATGGCTTGCTGCAGCGGTGAGGAGGTGTCAGGACTGCTTGGGTTTGCGGGAAATCACGCGGGATACGGGTCGTGCTCTGCGTCCGATGGACGCCCCCTCCGAACCTGAGTGTCTCCCCCGCTGGAGTCTCCACAGTAGCACTTCCTGGGTGCTTCCTTAGTGGAGTTTCGAGGCAGAAAATTTACGGGATCTCTGAGAATCCGGGGCGCTCCTCTTCTGGAGGAACGACGTCGGCTTCGCGGAGGATGCTCTGGATCAACTGGCTTCTGTTCTCGGAGAGTTTGCCGTTCTTCTGGGCGGTGCGGGTCTTGCAGAGCCAGGGGCCGATCATCACGCGCTCTCCGTCAACGTCGATCCCCTCCCGGGCGCCAGGAGGTCGGCCGTGTCGTTCTACGAAGGCGCGCAGCAGGGTGGCTGTCTGTTCGAAGGAGCGGCGTTTCCTGGTTCTGGGGGTGCTGGATGCGGCGGGGGTGGTGGTCTTCGTTGTGGTCAGGGTGATGTGGTGGGGGGTGAGGCCGAGGCGGGCCAGGAGGTGGCGTTGGCCGTCGTCGAGCGTGCTCCAGGTAGTGAGTTGGCGGTGCAGCCAGGTGCCGGCTTTCACGCCGTCAATCACGGTGTCGCGGCGCAGAGTTGCGGGGTCGTGTCCGGTCTGGAGGTAGCGGGCCAGGAGGTGGTATTTGCGGTGCCAGTCGGGTCCGTGCGGGAGGAGCCAGTCGGGGTCCAGGGCGGTCAGACGCGTGTGGCGGGGCTTTGGGAGTTGGCCTTTGCGGGCGAGGCCGCGTTGGTCGACGAGGAACTGGCCGCCGGGATCCTGGGCAGGGATGGCGAGGTGGCCGTGTTCGGCGTGGAAGGCCTCGATGAGGGTCATGTTGCCCTCGAAGGCGGCTTCGTGCTCGTCCCAGATCATGCCGAGTGCGTCGAGTTCAGCAATCCAGTCGGCAGTCAGGGTGCCTCGGCGGTGGGCGGTGCGCTGGCCGGCGATGAAGGCGCCCAGGCGGTAGCCGTAGGCGTCGGTGTAGTCGACCGGGACCTTCAGGTGGCCGTGTTCGGCGTGGTAACGGGTGGCGGCGGCCAGGCCCGCGCGGCGGGGCGCGGACAGCACCGCGCCGACCGAGGGCCAGGCCAGCAGGTCCATCGCGTGGGCGATTGCCTGGGGGTCGAGGGTGAAGTCGAAGCGGAACCGGCGGGTGATCAGGCGGTGGGTGGTGTCGTCCAAGCGGTGCGCGGTGGTCTTGCGTGGGGCGCGGGCGGCGATGGTCTGGTCGTGGTGGCGCAGTGCTGCGGTGATCAGCCAGAGGGCTTCGTAGGGGGTGTCGAGGAGGTCGGTGGGGTCTGCGTCGGGTGGGGTGTAGGCGGGGATGACCAGGCTCGCGGTCTTCACGTCGACGGTGGGGGGTTTACGCAGGGCGCGGCCCAGGGCCTGGACGATCCGGCGCACGCTCTCGGTGCGTGAGGCGAAGACGATCGCGTCGACGGCCGGCAGGTCGATCCCCTCGGACAGGACCTGGGCGTTGGTGATCACAGCGCGGTCGGCCTTCGCGAAGCGGTCGAGGAGTTTCGCGCGCTGATCAGGTGTGTGGTTGCCGTTGATCGACGAGACGGACAGGCTGCTCGCCCAGGGCGGGCGCTGCTCGGGTGGGAGGGTGCGCAGGGTGTGGTCGAACTGGCGGGCGAAGTCCGCGGCGTCGGCGACCTGCTGGAAGTAGACGATCACATGCTTGAGGTCGTGCTCGGTCATCGCTTTGAGGACGGCCAGGTGCAGAGCGGTCGTCCGGCGCGCGGTTGGGGCGAAGCCGGTGTGCGCGCCGTCGGGGTCGGTGAGGACCGTGCGCAGGTCGGTGTCGGTGATGGTGGGGACCAGGAGCTGGTAGTCGGCCAGGACGCCGTCCTCGATCGCCTGGGCGTGGGTGTAGGTGTGCAGGCGGGGACCGAACACCTTCGGATCGTCCATCGAGGCGATCAGGGACGGGGACTCCCACGCCGGTGCGGTCGACGCGGTCCGCTTCGGGCGCGGGCGGGCATCCGGGGCCTCAGCCAGGCGCGGCGCCTCCCACTCATACGGCGTGGCCGTCAGATACAGACGGCGATCCGTACGGATCCGGGAGGAGTCATGGATCACCGTCCATTCCTTGTCCCAACTGCCCGCGGTGCGGTGCGCCTCATCCACGATCGCGAGATCGAAGACCGGAGCCGGGAAGATAGAATGCTGGATCTCCTCGATCCGCCGAAGCGAGTCGAGGGTCACGAACACGGTCGCCGGCTCGTTCTTCTTGGCACGCTGAGCCAGCCAGTACGCCAGGTACTCCCCCGACCCCGTACTACTCGCGCCTGCCTCGGCCAGCACGGGATGCTTGTGTGCCTCGAGTGAGGACACGGCCATCAACGGCTCACGGCGGCCATCCGCACGGGCGGCCCGGGCCCACTGGCCGATCAAATCCCGGGACGGCACCACCACCAGCAGAAACCGGACATCAAGAGCCTCGGCCGTCCGCAGCGCGATCAGCGTCTTACCCGTACCGCACGCGGAGACCATGTGCCCGCGGCTCCCGGGTTTCCTGAGGCCGCGTACCCCGCTGTCCACCGCCGCCTGCTGATCGGAGCGCAGCGTACGGCGGACGGGCGCGAAGGCGTCGGCCAGAGGCGGGTGGCTGTCCGGAACAGCGAGGCTGGGGTTGGTGGCCATCAGGTGGTCCTTGGGAGAATCGGCTGAACGTCGCGGGGCAGAGGGGAGGTCACTGGTAGAGGAAGTCCGCTCCCCACACCTGGAGTCCGTCGACCAGGGCGACGGCGGTGTCCGCCGCTTCCCGGCGCTCCGCGGCTGTGCACGTGTCGTAGATGGCGTTGGTCGGTCCTGAGTTGTGGTACTCCGCAGCGAGTCGGCGGAAGGTGGCCGAGGGACGGAAAACAGTATCCGCCGACGCTTCTTCATCCACGAGCTCCGCGGGAAGCCCGCAGTACGTCTCCGAAGTGATGAAGCATGCCCAGTCGACCAGTTTGCGTGTCGACCACACGTCGTCGGCGACGCGGTCGAGAAACGCGGAGCGGCACTCGTGGCATTCGTCCACCGTCGCGTAGAACAACTGGTCCAACAGGACAGTGTCGGCCCTGGTCACGAGATCCGGATGCAACTCGGACGGCGGGACGAACTGCCGCTGCCGACGGCGGACCGTGGCCGCATCGTGTACATGGTCAGCGCCGATCACGATTCTCTCCACGGCCGCCTCCGGCAGGTTCGATATCTGGTCTTTCAGCCCATCGTCGCGCGCCCTCTGTACACGGCGGCCGCAGAACAACGAACACGCCGTGCAGCGGTAGATCTTCTAGTAAGGAAGACGCCGCCCGCTCCCCCGCCCTGCGGCACCTCGCCGAGGCCACCGCACCCCTTCTTCGACCGCACGTCCAGCTTCGTTGCATGACATGCGCAGGCGGAGCCGGTGGTCGTGAAACTGGGTGTGTGGGTATCGAACACGCGTGCGAGACGGGACAGGCTCACCCAGGAGCAACTGGAGGCGCTGCGGGAGCTGGGCGTGGAGTGGGTGTAGACAGCGGCGCCTCGGGCGCTGAGTCAGACTCTAGTCGTCAGGCCGGTGGCTGCCGAGGCGCGGCGGGCTGCGCACGCCAACCGGTCCGGGGCAGTCTGAAGCTCCTCGGGCGGCACCCCGTCCCGGGCGACCGAAGGCGGCGGGAAACAACTGGGCCGTGAAGGTCCTGCGTCCTCGTGGCGGGAGATCTTGCTCCTTCGGACGGACTCCTAGAGCAGCCGTCAGGTCCCACAGCCCGGCGCGAAGGAGGGCTCTCGCACGGCTGAAAGCCTGCGTACGTGGGGGCGCGAGGCCGGCGCCCCCACGTGCCGTGCGGGTGTGATCGTCGGCGCTATTCGGCCCAGTTGTTGCCGCAGGCGGTGTAGACAACCCAGCGGTGCGAGCTGATGGCGTTGTTCACCGTGGCACCACTGGAAAACTCGTCGTCGGCAAGGTTGGAGGCGAACCCCTCGTTGCGGGACAGGCAGATGTAGCCTCCGGTCCACCCCGTGCCGGTCCCGTTGAAGAACTGAACTTCGAGCGTCGTACCCTTGTTGAGGATCGATGAGGCCTTGTTGGTGGCTGAAGCCTGATAATCCCCAATGCCGTCACCCCAGTTGGAGTCCCAGCCGTCGTCCTTTCCTAGGAATCCGGTGCAGTTGGTGCCGTCATAGGCGTACATGTAGGTGGGCGTCGCACCACCATCCCACGCGCTGTCGCAGGCCGAGGCCGCGTGCGCGGTAGAGACCGGGAGAGCAGTTCCTAGGGCGGCCATGGCCATGACGGTCAGGACGGCGGGGAGCTTGCGCATGAGGGACTCCTTGTAGATTGATTCTTTCCGCGACCATTTGGTCGGGTTTTGGGGAGGGTTGTGAGTGTGCTTCAGAGGTTCCGTGCCCGGGCAAGGGCGGACAGCCTCATCTGCCGGTACGCGGTGAATTCCTCGGTGTAGTCGCGTGCCACCTTGTCTCGGTATTCCGCCTCCAGGGCACGCGCGGTCTTTCCGAGGGATGTCTGTTGGGCGCACTCGGCCTCCGTCACGGCCAGGGCGGATTCGGATTGCAGGGCCTGCGACTCGGTCATCCCGCGAATCAGGCTTTCTCTTTCGCGACGGATGGCGTCGGGGCTCTGAAAAGGCCGGCCCGCTGCCTTCATGCAACGAGACCACGCCGCCACGGTGCTGGTCAGACGTTCGTCCTGGAGGATGCGCGGAACGTACAGAGGCGTCAGCGAGGTCACGGTCTTCTTGGCGCGGAACCAGGTTGCATGATCCCCGTAGAGCTGCTCCCTGACCTGGGCGTAGCAGCCGCCGCGCGGGGTGCGGACCGAACCGCCGGACGGCAGTTCGATGGTGATGGTGTCGGTGAAGGTCCCGTCGAGTGCCCTGGAGTATCTGACGCGTTCCTTCTTGGGAAGCGCCCTGACGTAGGTGATGTTGGGATGGTCGCGGTTGGCCTTCTGGGCTGCGGTGTCGAAAGTCCGACCGTAGCCGTACTGGCGGGCCCAGGCGACGTCGTCCACGACGTAGGCGCCGACTTTGCGTGCCGGCACGCTCAGCACTGGCAGGGGCCAGTAGCGGAAGCCCTCGCGCCGCATGCACTGGGTGACGAGGTCCTGCTCCGCGCGGTCTATCTCCACTTCTTCCATGAGGGTGAGGTCCCTTACCGGGGGGCCATGGGTGGAGACGGCTCGTTCCTGGTGTTGTCGACCGGTATCGGCCGTGCTTCGCGTGTCGGAGCTGCAACCGGCCGTCAGGCAGGCCAGAAGGGCGGCCGAAAGCAAGATCCTTCTCTTCCTCCGCACTCCGCGCCCTCGTTCCTCTCGGATTGCCTCAGCAGCGTTCTTTGCGAACTTGCCGCGCTTCTCCACAGGAGAGTAGAAGGGGCCAGGAGCTCAACTTTGCTGTGCGTGCACGGAAGTTGGTCGGTTGTGCAGTCGGTCCCTCACCGCCTGGTGCTTGTGTGGTGAGGGCTGAGGGCCGCATCCTGATCTCCGGCCAAGAGCGGCAGACGGGTGAGGGAGACAGCCTGTGGAAGGAACGCGTCACCGAGCCGTCGTCTCGTCGGGTTCGGTCCGGGCGGTGCCCGGGATCGACCGGGCCGGGATGCTCAATGCCTCGGTCGTGGCGCCCCCGGAGCGTGCGGACACCATCCGACGCGCCCTGTGGAAGTCCTTCTCCCGGGTCGACATCGATCACCACACGTCCCAGGATGACATTGCAGCCCGTATGGCGCTCGGCACGGTGGGTCCCATGAAGGTGTGCTCCGCCCAGGGGACCCCGGTCAGCCTGCGCCGTACACAGCGCCTGGCCCGTGAGGACCATGAGCCAGCGGTCTTCCTCGGTCTTCAGGTGACGGGCACCAACCTGGTCGGGCAGCATGGCCGCCAGTGCCTCGTCGGGCCAGGAAGTCTCGTGGTCTTCGAATCGACCGCGCCGTACACCCTGCGCTTCGAGCAGAGCTTCGGCTATCTCTCCCTGCGCATCCCGCGCGAGGCGCTCGCTCTGCCGGAACGCATGCTGCGCGAGGCCGCCGCCGTCACCCTCGGCCCGGGCAACCCCACCGCCCGCCTGGCGTTCACGTACTTCTCCCAGCTGGCCGCCAGCGAGGAGTTGCGTGCCGGGACGTACGCCGAGTCGGTCGTGGGACCCTCAGTGGAACTGCTCCGGGCCGTAGTGACCTCCCAGTTGGGAGACGCAGCCCCTGCCGGAGCGGCATCGGATGAGTTGCTCGGCCTGCGCATCACCCAGTACGTTCGCGCCCACCTGGCTGACCCGGGCCTGTCGGCCCCACGCATCGCGGCAGCGCACGGCATCTCGGTCCGCCACCTCTATAACGTGTTGTCGCGGTTGGGCATCAGCCTCGGGGACTGGATCCGCAGCCGCCGCCTGGCCGAGTGCAGGCAGGAACTGGCCGGGCCCTACGGTCGGGTGCACACCATCGCGGGCATCGGCCGCCGTTGGGGCTTCATGGACGCCACCCACTTCAGCAAGGCCTTCAAGCAGGCATACGGCATGTCACCACGGGTCTGGCGCGACCTGCACCACCGCACGCCCTCGCACCGTTGAAGCCCTGCCTTTGGCGAGTGTCGCACTGCCGTGGGTGCGTGGGCTCTCGATGGCTACCGGCTCCTGCTGCCGGCGACGGCGCACGGAACCGCGGCGGCCCTTGTGTCAGCCCCCTCGGGAGAATCCTCGCTGGTTCTCATACCGGGCTGCTTGCCCAACACTTGTGGGCCTCACCTGCGCTGACCAGCCGCAGGCGGATCTCTCATGAGCAGCACCCACGACGTCCTGCACGACCCTGAGGACACATCGCGGCGCCGGGACGGTGCTCCCCTTTGGGCGTGCCGCCTGTGACATCGCACAGGAGGGTCTCCAGGTAGGCGTCCACGCGGGCGTTGCCCGTAGGGCTGTAGCCCTTGGTGAGTTGCTGGGCGAGCTGCTCGAGCCGATCGAGCTGTCGCAGGCGGGCGTGCAGATGTCATCTATACGCCCGATCCTGCGAGCCGCTTCGTCGCCGAAATCAAATGGCGCACCACGCGGTGGAAGACCCATGAGACTGTCGAACGGGACTACCTCGCCCAGGCCGCCAACTACACCGCTACCGGGCCGCCCTTCGCCCTGCTCCTCGTCGGCGACGCCAGTGACCACTCCGCCGGATACCGCGACATTGATGACAGCATCTGGATCATCAGGCACGCCCGGAGCACGACGGAAATTCCCCGCCTGATCGTGGCCGGCGTCCTTCCGACCGCACGACCAACCCCGCACTCCCTGCGCGCAGCGCGCTCGTCACCGCGCTGACGGACGGCGCAGCGCGGCGGCCCCGACGACGCGCAACCGGCTGAGACCGCCCCGATCCCCGGCCGCGGCCGGGCCGCCCATCCCGCCCGTCCCTTCCTCCTTCACTCCAGTCAAGGGACATGGGCAGAGCAGCCGCAACGGGGATGTCAGCGCCCCGACCACGGCAAAACGGCGTGGTGACCTGCGCGGACACGAGGACGGTCCTGCCGGCCACGCAACACCTAGCGCAGCCCTTGGCGCAACCTCCAGCGCAACAGATAGGCGCAACCCTCGCCGCAACCTCGTGCTCCTGGTCGACGTGCGAAGTGCCGTCTTCGTGGCAGTGAGCCAGCTGGGGGTGCCCCGCCCCATGACAGCTGAGGGCCGCGAAGCACCACCGCCGTGTCAGTGACACGCCCCGGCCCTGAGCCGACGACCAGCAAGCACACAGCTCTCCCGCTCAACCATGACTGACACGTCCACACTGACACAGAGCCGACACATCGCACCCGGAGGCCGGGATGGTCTGGGAGCCCGGTGAGGAGGCCTGGGACCGACCCGACCAGGTCCAGCTGACCTACCGAGCCGGAAGGCGAAACGGGCGCTGTGGCGGCGCGGGTTCAGTCCTCCGGGATCGCGAACTCCATCCACAGGGGGTAGTGGTCGGAGATGTGCCAGGACAGGTCGGTGAGGGTGTGCCTGCCCTTGAGAGCGTCGACGAAGTCGACCTGGCCGCCGGTGACTGCGTCAAGTGTCAGGACTGGGCGGCGCTGCTGCCCCTTGGTGAACCAGGCGATCTGGTCGTAGAAGTGCTCGGCGCCGGGTTGGTCGAAGATCGTGCGCGGCAACCCGGCCAGCTGAGGCGCAGGCGTCAGCCCGGTGGAGGTAAAGGCCTCGAACAGCGGGTCGCTAACCCGGTCGATGTTGAAGTCTCCGAGTGCGATGAGATTGTGGTCCCAGCCGAACTCCCGCTCCGCCCAGCCAGCCAGCCATTTCGCGATCGCCTTCAGCTCCGGCACCCGCTCCGCGGCTTTCTTGCCGTAGTTGACGTGCAGGGTGACCAGGGTGAACGTTTGCCCCGAGGAGAGGAAGCTGACCGCGTACGGGGTGCGAGCGAACTGCCGGTCCAGCGAGGCTGCGCTCACTCCTGCGTCCTGTTCGAGCGGCACCACCAGCTCGCAGGCCAGGCCGGACGGTTTGACGCGGCGGGTGTCGAACAGAAAGGCCAGACGCTCGTTGTTGCCCGCCTTGCCGAGGGTCACATCGGTGAGGATGAACGCCCAGTCCTCACCGAGTACCTTCAACAGGTAGCGCAGGGCCCGCAGGTTGCCACGCACCTCCTGCACGGCGACGACGTCGAAGCGACGGATCACCGCGGCGATGAAGTGCACGTCGGCGAAGTTCCGCTTCGGCGAGAGGCCCTCTGCCGTCGTCCAGGCCTTGGTCAGGTCTCCGAAGGCTCGCAGGTTCCATGTAGCGACCAGCAGGTTGGTCCCCTCCGACTTCGTCGGCACGGACTGATCGAGTACCGCGTTCCAGCCGTCGATGCGGGTGGCGACGGTTTGGGGCGGGGTCAGGATGTCGGCTTCCGGCGGCACTCGATCCTCCTCGGCGTGGGAACGGGCACCTGGAGCGTGCAGGCTCACGATGCGCGGAACAAGAGCCATTGCAGTGACACATAGATGATGGTGTTCGGAGTCGCATCGGCCGCCTGAGCGCTACGGAGCGACCTCTTCGAGAAGCTGAGGGCCGTTGTTGCGGACGTTGTTGACGGCCGTGGAGACGGGCCTGGCGTCCAGGTGGCCGCCTGCGGGCTGGTCGAGCAGTGCGCGCAGCTGCTCGGGGTCTTGGTGGTGGGGGTCGAGCCAGGTGTCGTAGTGGTCGGGGGTGAGGGCGAGTGGCATGCGAGGGTGCACACGTCCGGCGGCGTCAGTGGCCTCGGTGGTGATGATGGTGCAGGTCATCAGCCAGGCGGCCGGGTCGTCGTCCTGCTTGACCTCCGGGTTGCGCCAGTACTCGTACAGCCCGGCGAGCGCCATCACCTGATCGTCCTCGGGGTGGATGAAGTACGGCTGCTTGCGGGCCTTGCCCGTGGCGGGGTCCTTGGCCTGCTGCCACTCGTAGAAGCCGTCGGCCGGCAGCAGGCAGCGGCGCTTGACGAACGCGCGGCGGTAGGCGGGCTTCTCGTGCACGGTCTCCACCCGCGCGTTGATCATCCGCGCGCCGATTTTCACGTCCTTCGCCCACGGCGGTACCAGGCCCCAGCGCAGCCGTCGCAGTTCCCGCTCCGCCTGTGCGGCATCGTCCTCGTCGCGCGGGGTGCGCTCGAGGACGGCCCAAACGTCATTGGTCGGGGCGACGTTCCAGTTCGGTGCGAGCGCCTCCTCGGCGCGCCAGTCGGTGATCTGGAAGAGCTGGACGAGGTCCTGAGGGGCGCGGGTGGATGCGTAGCGGCCGCACATACAGCCACTCTCCCACCATCTGTGCTGCCCGCGTCTGTGTTGGTTGTTGTGTCGAGCGGATGGGCGGCCCCTTTTCCAGGGCGCGGTTGCGGGGCCGCCCGGGCCCTGCTGTCCTGTCAGGAGCAAGGCACTACGACGCTAGGGCCCAGCGCTGACGCGTGCTCGCTCGGTGCCCCGGCCGGGTGAGTGGCAGCGCCCCCGCCCCTCCGAGGGCCGGGGTGGGAGCAGTCGCTGGAAATCTCTCGGTCAGTACAAGGACTCGAAGTGCCGCTCGGCTGCGATCTGCCACCGGATCTCCTCGCTGGTGATGTACAGCGAGCAGTCCTGGCAGGTGGTCAGCGGTCCGACGCCGCGCGGCGGGGGCGGGCAGCTGCAGCAGTCCGGGCCGTGGATGCAGTAGCGGCATGTCGGATCGTGATCCTTGCGGGCCCGTCGTGGCTGGGGCGTGGTCCAGTACAGATCCAGGCGCCACAGTCACCGTCTACATCTGGACCCAGGTCACCCAGGGGCAACACGAACACGCGCCCTGCCCCGTCCACGTCTCCGAAGACCCCGTACGCCGCAGAGAGTGGACCATCCAGCGCCGCAACATCTGCCGCCTCTTCGGGGAATCCGACCACCACCCCCACTACCGGCAGCTCAAAACGCTCCTGCACCCACTCATCGCCCAACTCTCCGACACCATCGACCGAAACAAGACACCCCGAAGCGGGCCGTGGTGACAAGCATCTTGGCCAGGTGACAACTAACGTGTCCCGGCTCAGCGACACGGGCGGCTGCGCAGGGAGAGAAGTCTCTCAGGCGGCGAACCCCACGTTGGTCACGTACTCGTACTGGCCCCACTGGCTGCCGAGGTCGATGATCTGTTCGACCCATGCGTCGTCCAGCGCCTGGTCGTCGTCATCGGCCCAGGCCTGGACGACGTCGTCCCAGTGGCGGATGTTCAGCGTGCGGTAGTCGACAACGCGCTGGCGAGGGCGGGGCACTTGGGACTGGTTTAGGGGGTGGATCTCAACCCGTGTGCCGCGGCCTTCTCGGTTGAGGCGGTTGAGGAGGTAGCGGGATACGTTGTGGCGGCGGACCGTCCGGTAGGCCTCCTCAATACGCTCCAAGTTCTTCTTTGAAGGATTCTGCTTGCCCTCCAGCCACGCCTTCAGGGTGCGGTCGGCGACGGTCAGGCCGGCATCGCGGGCGGCCTGGCGTGCGTGCTTGGTACGGGTGAGGTAGTGCAGGCGAGCAAGCAGGCCACGCCGGGCCGTGATGGGGGTGGCGATGTAGCCGGCGAGGCGGTCAAGCTGCCGGGCGACGGCATGGTGGCCTTTGATGCCGCGGGCACCATACTTCCCGAATTCAAGGTTCCTTTCCGGCATCCGGTTTTGCCCTCCTAGGCCTGCCGTCTATTTAGCTCGATATGCACCAGAATATCTCAATTATCGCTTGTCTGTGGCGAGTTCAAGACACCTGCCCCATGACGAATGCGGCGGAACCACGCTGAATCCGCCAGCGGAGCCCCGTATTTGCTGACGCTTCGCGGCTACCCGGGCAGGACACCGGCACCAATGGCCGCCGTGATGAGCAGTTCGTGGCCGAGCACGTACCCGCCCTTCCTGCTCGTCGCCTTGTTCCCGACCGTCATCCTGACGCACGCAAGGATCACTCCGACTCCTCGGCGGGATCGGACTCTGCACCGATCCGGTACACATCCTTAACCTTCACCTCAGTGACGCCGCGCCCCTCAGGGAAAACGCTCTTCCAGTCCCCGATCACGTGCAGCTCGTCGGTACCCATCGCGCGCACAACCATCAGACCCTCGTCGTACGCCCGATGCGCCTTCCACCACAGATTGGCGAAGGCCTGCGAGCGAATGAGGTGCATCCAGTCCTGCCGGTAGATCTCCCGGTTGAAGTTCGACTCCCCCAGGGTCGAGACGAACTTCGAGTACATCGCCTTGACATACTCCTCCGTCACCTCATCCCCCTCGCCGATCGCCTTGTCCCGGGCGTCCTTCAGCACAATGCGGAACTTCTCCAGGAGGCTCTCCGTGGCCCCGGAAGTCCACGACTCATGGATCTCCGGCGGGTCACACAGGCCGAACTTCGGGCCGGACAGCCGCAGCAGCAGGCGCAGAGTGGGCTCGGTCACCCACAGCGGGCCGGGTTCGTCACGGTTGCCGATCGGGTTGGGCAGCACCGCCTCGTGCTCCCACACCGGCGGGGTGATCAGGTGGACGCCGGCACGGCGGCGATCGTGGTGGTTGCCGGTGGAGTGCTCCAGCTGGCCGAGCGGCAGCCACGTCTTGAGCGCGCTCAGGTAGGCGCCGTTGACGTCGAGGGCGGTCACCTCATGCGTGCCGGAAGGAAGCTCGGGGCGGGTCCACTTGGGACGGGCCTCCCAGATCTGGTCGGCGCCGCGAGCGCTCTGCTTGCGCAGGACGTCGGGCATCCCGGGGTGGGCCACGATGTCGTAGCGGCCGCCCTTGCGGGTCTCGTCCAACAGCGCCATCGCATCCGGGATCGCTCGCTTGATCAGGGCTGCGGTCGCCGCCTCGACGTCGCCTTCGTGCTTCGCGAACGCGGCCGCCACCGCGGCGCCGATCAGGTCGGGCATCTCAGAGGCGGCCTTGGCTCGCCTGCCCACCGGGACGACCTTCTGACCAGGCGCGCGTGTCGGGCGCTGTGTACGACGGCCGGGATGCGACGTGACCGGCGTCGGGGGTGACGGCGACGCCACGGGGGGCTCGGCATGCGTGGAGGAGTTCCGCGCAACGGCCGAAGCGCACTCGGCGGGGTCCAAGTGCTGCGGGTAGCCGGCCACCTGGTGGCGAGCAGGCTGCCCGCACAGGTAACACGGCTGCGCTACGGCGAGCTCCTGGTCCTCGTCGGCGTCTTCGGCACCAAGGTCATCGGATGCGACGGCGGGAGGTTCATCGGCACCCGTGTCCTGGGGCTCGGGGACGCGAGCGCGGACCTTCGCCTTCGCCTCCGCTTGCTCAAGGAAGTAGGCGTACTTCGCGCGGAGTTCACCGCTGGGATCGCGGCCCGACTCCCAGCCGCCAAGGGTGGAGGGGCTCACTCCCAGGGCGCGGGCCACCTGTGCGCGCGGCAGACCGAGTTCCTCGCGCAGTTGCCGGCGCCGCTCCGCTGGGGGCAGCGCCGTCGGCTCCGGCACGGCTTCGAGCAGCGCGTCGATCGCCGCGAACTCGCTCATGTCCTCTCCCTGCCGTTCTGCTTGGCCGCGGCCCGCTGAGCGCGGCGGCGCTCGGCCAGGCCGGGGTTGACGGTCTCTTTCACCCGCTGCTCGCCCCAGCCGGTGAGTGTCATGGCGCGACCGATCCGTCCGTGGGGAGGGCGGCCGGTCAGCGGATCGGGGGCGAGGTAGGTGCGCAGGGCCTGGGCGAGCCGTTCTTCTGCGTCGTGCAGTCCCTGCACAGCGTCGGCAAGTTCACGCTCGTCCTCGGTGTTCGCCATACCCTGATCGTCGCTGATTCCCAGACCGTAGTCAATTTATTGATGGTCTTGATTTTCTTGACCGTCAAGACCTACTGTGCTGGGACCAGGGCCACCGCCGGTGCCCCGGTCGGCACTCCCCACCACGCCCAAGGAGAACGACACCAGTGACCCAGCTTGAGAACGACCTCGCCAGCGCCCGTCACTTCGGGGCCTTATGGCTGTGTGCCTGCGGCGCCGAGAACCCCAGCGACTACGACTCCTGTCACGGATGCGAGCGCCCTGCGTGGGAGTGTGCTCACTGCGGCACCGTCACGGCGGGAGACGCCTGTACCCGGTGCGGGGGAACCGTCAGCTCCGACGACAACCCGGAACTGGCCGAGGAGAATTGGCTGAACCGGCAGATCGGCCCCCGGAAGGTGGGTGGCCGATACGACCACGGCTACCAGGGATCGACGTACGAGGTCCTCGCCATCGACCGCGGGCCGCGCCCCTCGTGGCCGACGTGGCAGATCACCGTCCGTTACGACGCGGACAGCCGGATCACCACGCACTGCACCGCCTGGGACCCGGCCAAGGACCGTGTCTTGGTCGAGCCTCCGGCCCACACCGAGAAACCGACGAAACGGGTCTCTGCAGGTGACGGAAGTCACCGCAGGGGCCCGTTTCTCGTTTCCATGATCGCTGTGAGGCATCACACAGCCTGGTCAGCTCACACAACAGGGCCCCGACGCGTGAGCTATCTCACGGGTGGGGCGTGA
>NZ_JBQQCE010000244.1:0-14088 GCF_052245645.1 Streptomyces sp. KR55
CGGCCGCCCACCGGGCGGTGCTGCACGGCTGGGGAGGGGCCTGATGGGAACCCCGCCGACGCCGCAGGGCGGCGGCACCATCGACGTCAAGCCGTCCAACCTGCACCAGGTGGCGGGCGGCTTCGCCGGGCAGCAGACGCCCTTCGACAAGGCGGCCAAGGACTTCGTCACCGCCCTCAAGGAGTATCCGGACGCGGGCGGCCACGGGACCGCGGCACGGGCCTTCGCGACCGCCTACGTCAAGGTCGGCAACCGCTTCCTCGACGTGTGGGCGAAGTCCGTGGTCAGCATCGGAGGAGCGGCCGTCGGCTTCGCGACGACGGCCAACAACTACGCCAAGGCCGAGGCTGCCAACGACGCCTCGGGCCAGACCGTCGCGCAGACGCAGCCGCCGCCGGTCGTCATCGACAAGGTGCCCGACTACGGCTCGGTGCCGGACCTCAAGTGGGGCGACGACGACGGCGGTGACGACTTCATCCGCACCATCCTGGAGTGGATCCCGGACGTGGTGTGGCATGTCATCCGTCCGCTGCTGGAGCATGCGTTCCGCTGGGGCAAGGTTGCCGAGGTCTACCCGTTCCCACAGCAGCACTACCTCAACTCGTTGTCCCATGCCTGTTCGAATACGACCATGGCGCTGTCCATCACGGAGAGCGGTCTGACCGGGCTCGTCGGCAGCATCACGCAGCAGAGCAACAGCGAGTGGCACGACGCGATGCGGAAGTTCTGCAGCTCGCTGTGGGGGACGACGGACTGGGGGAAGAGGCGGGAAGGCTACGAGTGGAAGCACAACAGCGCCGTCGGCCAGACCGCGAGCCATCCGGTGATGACCGTCCTGTTCGACACCGCGAGGAAGGTCAGCGACCTCCTGCGCGAGTTCGCCGAGGCCGCCGTCGAACTGAACGGCAAGGTGTGGGACATCTACATGGAGGCGGTCAGAGAGGCCGTCGGCAAGATCGACCTCAGTGACGGCGTCGACCTCAACGACGTCAAGGAAGGTGCGAAGGGAGTCGGCCGCTTTCTGAAGGGGCTTGCCACAGGCGCCGCGGAACTCGGTGCGGAGATCACGCTCAACATCGACACGGCCGCCCTGAACGCCGTCGTAGAGGCCTACAACCGCCGCGTCAACGCGCTCACACCCCAGCTCGATGCACTCATGGGAGCGTTGGACGAAGCACATCGCAGCGCGCCGACCTACGCCGCGGAGGAAGCGCGGGCCGAGGCCTTCGGCGCACGGGCGCTCAACGAATTCAAGCAGGAGCACAAGTACACGACGGACGCCGACGAGAAGAACCACTTCTACCCGATCGACCTGGCCAACGCGGAGGGCCTCTACGGCGGCCACAGCGTGGACAAACACGTCGGCAAGACGGACGAGCAGCTCGCGCAGCGGCTCAGGGACCAGCAGGTCGTCCGTCCCGACGGATCGGTACGGCCGCTGGCGGCATCGTCGTTCACGGACCTGGCCTCCGCGCAACGACTCACTCAGACCACCCTTGACGACATCGACAACGCCGAGAAGATCGAGCGCTGGCTCGACCGGCTGGAGCAGGAACCTGTCCCCAACGAGAGATCGACCCTGACCCTGGACAAGACCTTCAGCGAGGTGACGGGGCGCACCATGACGCGGACCGCCTACGACGCACACGGACTGCAGACACAGGCGACCGACGCGCACGGCGTCAATGTTGTCCTCCGGTACAAGAGAGGTATCGATCCACCGTTCATCGTCCTCACGTCCATGCCGACCGCATGACGTCCGGCGACAGAAACTGGAAGCGGAAAGGAGCAGCGGCCGGCCGTGACTGCCTACACCGGCGCCGTCTTCAACAACGGGATGGTGGCGAGGCTCGTCGACATCCTCGCCTCGGCACGCGAACGAGGCGGGACGGCACCGTTCGCCGACGAGATCGCGCGCATCAACCGAACACTGGACAGCTGCGCCACAACGATGTGGGCCATGCCGAGCGCCACGCTGGCAGCCCTCCTCGACCTCATCGCCGAGGAGCTGAGGACATCCCCGGACCGGGACCTGCCGCCGGGTTTTCTCGCGAGACTCGACGCGGCCGCCGGGGATCAGGACCGGCTGGAGTTCCTGGCACACACTGCCTCATTGCTGCGTACGTCGCAGCGAGAAGGGATCGTCCGCTTCGAGGTACTTCCGATGTCTCCCTGGGAGGCGGAGCTGCGGTACGCCCGCCTGCGGGACTTCTCCTGGTGGGTCGAGTCGGATGAGTACGAGACCTTCGAGGAAGGCGTGCTCGCCGGTGTGACCAGCGAGCATCCAGGAGGCTGCGCGCACCTGCTCCCTCCCTTGATCGCGGAGCTGCACGCGGCTCTGCTGCTCGACAAGGACGCCCGCTCCGCCGTCGGCCTCAGGTCCGTGGTCCCCTGGGCCACGCCGCCGATCCTGCGGGAAGTCCTGCGGGCCGCCTCCACCCACCTCCTCGAAGCACATTGAGGCCGTTTCCGTGTCCCGACCGAACCGTTCCGCGACCTATCCAGACCGGGAAACCGCCCAATGGGCCACCCAACAGGCCGTCACCGCCAACGAACAGCTCATCCATCGCTGGCTTGCCCAGTCGACCCGCCCGCGCCTGACCATCGAGGCCGCGTGGCCCTCCCGTCCCGACCCGGTGGGCCGGGTCCTGCTCCAGGCGATGATGCTGGCGGGCCGCGAGCCCGTCGACGTACGGGCGGTCCGGGTGATCCTCAGGCGGGACACCACACGCCCACACGGCTTCGTCGTGCACGCCACGTTCCCGATCCACCTGTAGAGGCCGCCGTCCTATGCCCATGAGCCCCATCGAGCACGATCGCCGGTACGGCGAGCTGGACCAGGTCATGCGCGCGTACGTCGGGCAGCCCGCCGACGACACGGAGGACGGCCTGAGCGCTGCCCTCACCGCCTACCTGCGGCACACCTGGCACACCCGTCCCTGGGCCCTCGGCACCGCCGAGGCGCAGCTGCGGGAGTACGCCCGTAATCCCCCGGGGAGTCTGCGCCTGCGCCTCGGCGAGTTCTACCCGGTGCCCGACGTCGGCCTGCCCGAATCCGGCATCCAGGACTGGCTGCTGCTCATCGCCGACCACATCAGGCGCAGTGTGGAACAGGGCGAGGTGCCGCCTCCGTCTGTCCCCATCACCCACTGGGAGTGGCACGCCCGTTTCCCGGAGCTGGGGCAGTTCCTGGGTGGATGGTTCTCGCAGGACATGCCCGACGAGTTCGGGACGGAGGACGATTCTCATGGCGCGGCCGTCGCCGACTACGCCGCCACCACGGATCCGCAGATCGTCGCCCGTCTCGTGGGCGAGCTACGGGAGTTGCTCGCTCTGGACCTCGACGAGGCGGACTACGCCCTGGCCGTTGCCGAACTGGGTATGGAGGTCGATCCGCCGACGCCGTACTCGCCGAGCGGGTGGCTGGCCACAGTGGCCGAGCGGCTCGGGACGCCGCGGCCCGACTACGGGCCGGGGGCGGCACCGCCGTGACGGCGGCGCACGGTCGGTGGCGCAGGTCGCTCGCGCAAGGTGTTCCGGGTCTCGTTTGCTACTGGCCAGTAGTCATCAGTTGAGCGGGTCGGTTAGCGTATGAGCTCATCCGAAGGGCCTCCGTGAGCCCCTTCGCGACACCCCGCCGGAAAACTTCGTGAAGTTCTTCACAAGGAATTGGGCCCTGCTGGAGGGCGGAAAGGGTCCGGTTGCCCCTTCCGGGGGCCCAGCAGCCCTTGAACGCGTTCAGAAGGCTGCTGTAGGGGTGTACTGGAAGGCTCTCGCGGAAGCGTGTTTCGACCGGCTCACAGGGGGGTCGGCGACTCAGAGAGGCAGCTCACGCGGCATTGACAACGGGTCGTACCGCCCCTCGGTTCCCGGGCGTGACCATGACCTGCGTCACGTGGGCCGGGGAGTGTAACACAAGGCCTGCAGGAGCTTGTGAAGGGGCGCACGAACTACCCCCCCGAGGCGGGTGGATACTCGATGGCATGAGCACCACGGAGCGTCCCAGGATCCTCGTAGTAGGCGGTGGGTACGTAGGCCTGTACGCAGCTCGGCGCATTCTCAAGAAGATGCGCTACGGCGAGGCGACCGTCACGGTCGTCGACCCCCGGTCGTACATGACCTACCAGCCCTTCCTCCCCGAAACCGCCGCCGGCAACATCTCCCCGCGACACGTCGTCGTCCCGCTGCGACGCGTGCTCCCCAAGGCGGAGGTGCTCACCGGCCGGGTCACCACCATCGACCAGGACCGCAAGGTCGCCACGATCTCCCCGCTGGTCGGTGAAGCGTACGAGCTCCCCTTCGACTACCTCGTCGTCGCGCTCGGCGCGGTCTCCCGCACCTTCCCGATCCCCGGCCTCGCCGAGCAGGGCATCGGCATGAAGGGCATCGAGGAGGCCATCGGTCTGCGCAACCACGTCCTCGAGCAGCTCGACAAGGCCGACTCCACCACCGACGAGGAGATCCGCCGCAAGGCGCTCACCTTCGTGTTCATCGGCGGTGGCTTCGCGGGTGCGGAGACCATCGGCGAGGTCGAGGACATGGCCCGCGACGCGGCGAAGTACTACAACAACGTGTCCCGTGAGGACATGCGCTTCATCCTCGTCGACGCCGCCGACAAGATCCTTCCCGAGGTCGGCCCCAAGCTCGGCCAGTACGGCAAGGAGCACCTGGAGAGCCGCGGCGTCGAGATCTACCTGTCCACCTCCATGGACTCCTGCATCGACGGCCACGTGGTGCTGAAGAACGGCCTGGAGGTCGACTCCAACACCATCGTGTGGACCGCGGGCGTCAAGCCGAACCCGGTCCTGGCCCGTTACGGCCTTCCCCTCGGCCCGCGCGGCCACGTCGACACGGCGGCGACCCTCCAGGTCCAGGGCACCGACTACATCTGGGCCGCGGGCGACAACGCCCAGGTCCCGGACATCATCGGCCGCAAGGCCGGCAACGAGAACGCCTGGTGCCCGCCGAACGCCCAGCACGCCCTCCGCCAGGCCAAGGTCCTCGGCGACAACGTGATCTCCGGCATGCGGGGCTTCCCGCAGAAGGAGTACTCGCACGCCAACAAGGGCGCGGTGGCCGGGCTCGGCCTCCACAAGGGCGTGGCGATGATCGTCATGGGCAAGATGAAGATCAAGCTCAAGGGCCGTCTCGCCTGGTACATGCACCGTGGCTACCACGGCCTCGCGATGCCGACCTGGAACCGCAAGGTCCGCGTCCTCGCCGACTGGACGCTCGGCATGTTCCTCAAGCGCGAGGTCGTCTCCCTGGGCGCGATGGAACACCCGCGCGAGGAGTTCTACGAGGCCGCCAAGCCGGCACCGGTCGCTGCCGCGAGCAAGCCGGAGGAGAAGGCCAAGGCCTCCTGACCTCCGGTCGCTGAACACCCCGAAGGGGCCGCCTGCCATCCGTGGTGCGGGCGGTCCCTTTTGGCTTGTCCCGCCCGTGTGAGTACGGGTGCTCATGTGCCTTGCGCCGCTTCGGTGTTGGGTGGGATCCAAGCATGGCCGGATCTCGATCACTCCTGGCGACGGGCCGAACTGGAACTGTCACTCCTGCCAGTTAGAGTTTCTGATGCGGCCATGGGCGTCGGGCAGTTCTTGCTGTACGGGGAGGGCGTTGTGTTACCGAGCGAGAGCGGATCGGCGCTGGGGGCATCGTGGGCGTACGGCCTGTTCGATGCGGCGCGGGACGCCGTCAGTGACGTGGTCACCGAACTCTCGTCGTTCACCGGCTTCCAGAAGCGCATCGACGAGCTGATCCGCGGCCTGAAGGGATCGGAGGCCGGCCCGGAGAAGGTGGGCCAAGAGCAGCTCGCACGCACCCAGTTCGGCGGCGGAGACGGCGACTGGGCGGAGGCCTCGGGTCTGTTCACCGCGTACGAGACGGTCATCAGCGAACTGGAGACCCTCTCCAAGCTGCTCTCGGACTCCATAGAGGGCATGGGCATCGCCGTGCTGGCCTCACACAAGGGCTACCAGAACATCGACCTCGACATCCGCGACCGCATGGCGGCGATCAGCGCGGAGACGACGGAGCACTACGGCGGTGCGTACGATCCCGAGCTTCCGCACAAGAACCGGGGCAGCGGCGCTCAGACCGGGGCCGACGACGACGCGGGAGACGCAGGAGACGCGGGAGGAACGATCTGATGCCGGCCAAGGGCCCTGGTGGCGGTACGTCCTTCGAGGACATGAGCCACGAGCAGATGCTGGCCTGGCTGGACCGAGCGAACGCGGGCACGGTCCAGGCCGCGGCCGACCGGCTGGTGACGGCGGCGAAGGAGATCCGCAAGATTGCCGAGGAGCTGAAGGTCCGTCCGCAGTGGGTGGAGTGGAAGGGCGAGGGCGCGGACGCGTTCCGCACCTGGAGCGCCGATCTGGCCAACTCCACCCTCCGGCTGGGCGACTTCAGCGAGGACGCCGCGAAGTGGCTGGGCCAGGCTTCGGGGGCGATCGCCCAGGCGCAGGCGTCGATTCCGCGGGACGCGGGGAGCGCGCAGGCGAACCTGGACGCGGCTCGGGCGACGCGGAACGATCCGGATGCGGCGGCGGTGGCGGCCAAGTCCGAGAGCGAACTCGCGGCACTGGCGGCGCACAAGGAGGAAGTACGGCAGCAGGCGGCTGCGCAGATGCGGAAGTTGGGGGAGACGTATTCGCTGTCGGCCACGCAGATGAACGCGCTGGAGCGGCCCAAGTTTCCGCCGCCGCCGGAGGCGATCGCGCCGGGGCGTTCAGAGGACGTCAACGACCGGCAAGTTCTGGCTCGCCCAGGAGATGCAAATCAGGGCGCTGTGGCCACTTCGAGCGGCGCCGTCTCTGCGGCCCAGGCAGGGGCAGTCGGCACAAGTGAGTCGGGATCCTCATCGCCTGATGTGGCACCGCGTCAGCGCCCAGCAGGGCTGGATATCACGGCACCGACCGAGATCCATATGGACGTCGACTCGGTGGACACCCTGCCCGAGGTAACACGGAACCCGGCGGGCCCGGTAGGGGCCCCGCCCGGGCCCGCTCGCCCTGAGGGCGGAGGACCGTCCCCGACCGGTTTGCTTCCGCCCGCGCTTGGTGGCGCAAAGGGACCTGTGCTTCCGACAGGACCGGGACCGGTGGGCCGTGCTGTGGCGACCGGACGGACGCCCTTGCTGCCCGGTACCGGTCCCGCTGGCCCGCCCACCGGACGCGGTCCCGGCGTGCCCGGTGTGCCGGGCGGAGGCCAAGGTATCGTCGGTGGTCGTCCGGCCACGCCTTCCGCGGGCAGGTCGACGGGAGCCCTTCCGCGCGGCTTGGTCGTCGGCGGTGGGAGCCCAGCATCTCTTGGCCCGGTGGGCCCAAGCACCGCCAGCGGTAGACCTGTCGGGCACGCGAGTGGCCCGCAGGCACAGACTTCCGGGCGCCGGACCTCGTCGCCGTCCAGCGGTGTCGTCGGCGGTAGTCCGCAGCAGCAGGCGGGCCGTGCGGGAGCGGGCTCGACCGGACCTGTCGGCTCGGGTACGGCGGGCCGTGTCGGTGCGGCGCGAGGCGGCATCGCCGGAGGTGTGCCGTCCGGCACGCGGACTGGTGACGGCCGCAATGGTGTCGCTCCTCCCCGCAGCACGCCAGGTTCTTCCCGGACGGACAACAGGAACGGGCAGCACCGCCTCGCGACCGAGGACGAGGAGACCTGGAGGCAGAGCGACGGGCGTCGCATCGTGCCGCCGGTCGTCGACTGACATCAGGAAGGCGAGAGGACTCTCATGCTCAGCAGCAGTACGCATCACAGGCATCGCCAAACTGCAGCATTGGCGGCGCTCGGCATGCTGCTGGTGGGTGTCGCGGGGGTTCCGGCTCATGCGGAGTCGACCCGTGAGCAGCAGTGGCACCTGGATGCCATGAAGGTTGAGCAAATGTGGCAGACCAGCACGGGCGAGGGCGTCACAGTCGCCGTGATCGACTCGGGAGTCGATCCGGCCAACCCTGACCTGAAGGGTCGCGTTCTACCCGGCAAGGATTACGCCTCGGATCAGCCAGGGGACGAACACACGGACTACAGCGGTCACGGCACGGGCATGGCCGGTTTGATCGCCGGAACCGGTGCATGGGGAGGGGGAAGGGGTGCCTTCGGACTGGCTCCGGGCGCCCAGATCCTCCCCATCCGGGTGCCCACCGGAGATACAGCAGCCAACAAGGCTGAAGGGGACAAGCGGTTCAACGAGATCACCCCGAAGGCGATTCGCTTTGCAGCGGACAGAGGAGCCGATGTCATCAACATCTCCTTGGCGGCAACTGAGGGGTCGCCGCAGCTCACTGAGGCGGTGAGCTATGCCCTGGGCAAGGGCTCGCTGATCTTCGCCGGTGTGGGAAACGACGCAGAAGAGGGAAACCCGCTCATGTACCCGGCTGCCACGCCGGGAGTGGTCGGCGTGGCAGCAGTGGGCAAGGACCTTCACCGAGCCGCTGAGTCCCAGCACGGCCCGCAAGTGGATATGGCGGCACCGGGCGAGGACATGGTCGCGCCCTGCGGCAGCGAATCCGGCCTCTGCCGGAGCCACGGCACCAGTGACGCCACCGCCCTGGCCTCCGCCAGCGCCGCCTTGATCTGGTCCGAGCACCCTGCCTGGACCAACAACCAGGTCCTCCGCGTCATGCTCAACACCATCGGCGCCCCTACGGATGGCGCCAAGCGCAACGACTCCATCGGCTACGGCATCGTCCGCCCACGCATCGCCCTCCAGGACCCGGGCGACCCGGGTCCGGCCGACGTGTACCCCCTGCCGGACCTCGCAGCCGTAGCCTCGAAGGCCCCCTCACCTGAGGCTTCCAGATCGGAGGACAGCACTCCCGCCGTAGCCGCGAACGAAGCCGGACAGAGCAGCGGCAACACCATGCTGTGGATCGCCGTGGGCTTCGGCGGCGCAGCTCTCTTGGGAGCACTGACCGTGATCGCTGCTGTCTCCCGCAAGCGCAGGCGCTCCTTGCCACCGGCTCCAGTGCCGACTTATTCAAGCCAATATCCTTACGCCGACCCCACGTTCATGCCACCTCCCGGCGCACAAGACAGCGGCGGTCGATCTGGCCCAGGAAGGCCATCCTGACCTGTACGCCTCACGGACAGCAGGGATCCGCACCAGACCGCTCCGACTACGGAAAATCAGTCACCATGGTCGTCGGCGCGAATGAGGCACGTGATATAGCGGCACTAATGTGAGAGGTTCCGCGATCAGCCAGAAGCGACTGACGCGAAATGGGGATCTGGGAGGGCACGGGGGAATGGCCTGGGACGAGTGGGAGCAGCTCAAGGCCGACGCAGCTCAGAGGAGCTCGACACGCATGCAGCTGAACCAGCTGCCTGCCGACGGCGGCGGAAGCGGGGGCGGTGCCACCGACGAACTGGTGGTCAAGCAGGACGACCTCGGCGCCGTCGGCCATGACGCCTTCAACCTCTACCGGGACCTCCACACCGGTACGGACATCGCCGGCGCGGGCATGAACAAGAGCGGCGTGGGATCCACGATGCAGGCCGCCGCCTCGCTGAAGTCACACGGCTTCGAGATGGGGGGTGCCCTGGAATCGACGGTCGACGTCTGGACATCCCAGGCCAAGACGGTCCTCCAAGCGTGTGCGCACATCTCCAACCACCTCGACTTCAGCAAAAAGCTACACACCGAGGACGACGCCAAGATCGCGGCCGTGCTCCGCAGTCGGGATGGCTCCGCCGCGTCCGTGTCCGAGATCAGCAAGTACTTCAAGTAGGAGCAGGACCGGTGGCCATCAAGTACATGGACCTGGTCGAGGTGGACTTTGGCAAGCTGGAAACGGCTGTCTCCGACTGGAAGAACACCGTCGACAAGCTCAAGACCGCGGCGGACAACGCCCGCGAGGGCATGAAGGCCAAGTCGGACAAGGCTCGCTGGGCCGGTGTGAACGCCACAGTGACGCGTGGCTTCGTCAATAAGACGACGAAGGAGATCGCAGACCTCCACACCGAGGCGAACAGCATCTACCAGGTCCTAGACGACGCCCACCGCGAGCTGGCAGCGCTGCAACGCAAGGTGAAAACCCTGACGGCTGAGGCTGGTAAGAAGGGATTCACCATCCACGACAATGGCGACTGCACAGTCACTGTTTCCCTATACATCCCGCCCGGCACACCGCCGGACAAGGACGACGACCCGGCCGCCCGTCAGTACTACGCCGACGAGATCAGCACGAGCCTCGGCCGCGCGAACGACATCGATCAGTCGGTGAAGGCTGCTCTCGCCCGTGCTCACGGCAAGGACGTGCACAACGCTGGCCACGCCGACTACGACTCGCTCAACGAGGCCCAGGCCGCTCGCGCGGTGGAGCTTGCCAAGAAGGGCGAGCACATGACCAACGCCGAGTTGAAGGAATTCAATCGGCTCATGAAGTACAACGGCACGGAGACCGACGCCGAGTTCGCCACTGACTTCTACAAGGCGCTCGGCCCGCAGAAGACGCTGGAGTTCTACGGTGCCATGTCGCTTGACGGCACTGCTGGTGACGACAAGGCTCGCCTGGCCCTGACCAAGGATCTGCAGCAGTCCATGGGCCTGGCACTGGCCAACGCCACCGACCCGGATCACGAGAACCACCTGTCGGCGGGCTGGGGTGACCAGATGCGCAAGCTCGGTGGGCAGCGCCTGAAGATCGAGGGCGCCGGGCTCAACCAACCCTACGGGTACCAGGTTCTCGGTGGTCTGCTGCGGTACGGGAACTACGACGCGGACTTCATCAACCCCATCGCCGGGCACATCGTCCAACTGCACCACGAGAACCCCAACATGTTCACCATGAACAAGCCCATGACGGGGGGCCTCGATTCCAATCTCGGATACAACCCTTCGGGGAAGGTCGGCGCGGGGTACGACCCGCTGACGAGCGTGCTTGAGGCGCTGGGCCACAGCCCTGAAGCATCGAAGGTGTTCTTTGCCGACGAGACTCCGAAGGTGTACAACGCGGATGGCGCCGTCGACAAGGGCGCGACGCTCGGCTACACGTACTTTGACGAGCTCACGGACAAGAAGTTCCAGTGGCCGGTCGACGGCGAGAAGATCTCCGCGCAGGCCCACGGAGTGGACGCGCTGGGCCACGCGCTGGAGGCCGCAACGCTTGGGCACGCGTGGGACGACCCAACCCCGACGCTGGTCCGCGACGAGGACTCGGCCAAGATCATGGAGAAGGTCGTGCGCACGTACGGCAACGACCCCAAGCTCGTCAAGGACCAATCGATCATCTCGGACAGTCTCGGCCGGATGGGGGCGGGCTATATCGACGACCTGAACTGGGGGCTCGACGAGAATCGCAAGGGCAGCACCTTCGCGCCCGCTTCGGGAGCCGACGGGCATGCCAGGTTCGGTCAGAGCAACACCATCAGTTTCCTCAGCACCATCGGACAGCATCCGGATGCCTACGCGGAGATCTCCTCCGCCGGGCAGGTGTACACCACCAGCGTGCTGGAAGCGCAGGTGGGCGCCGACGGCTCCATCAATGAGGGTCCCGCGCGCGACGCGACTCGCAGTGGCGCCCAGAGCCAGGGAATCCTGGACCAGGCGCGGGTGGACCAGCTCAAAGCCGAGGGAGTCGCTGCGGACAAGGAGTACAACGACGCTCTGGAGAAGCGCAACGGCTGGGTTCAGTTCGGTACGGGGGCGGCGGTGGCAGCCGGTGTGGCCTTCCTGCCTGAGGTCGCCGCTGTCGGCGTTGTGGCGACTGCGATCCCGGTGCTGACCGACACGGGCCAGGGCATGTTGGAACAGCAGATCGGCAACGTCATCGGGGACTGGACAGAGGCGAAGCAGCAGGACAGCAGCGAGGACGTGCAGGAGCAGGCCCGGAACATCTTCACCGCCGGTAGGGCGAACTCCGAATCGCCGGCCAGGAACTTCATGGCCAGCCATCACATCCAAGACAACTCCATCTTCGGGCAAGACCTTGAGGATGCATGGACCGGTGGCTACAACGACGGCATCAACCGTGAGAACCAGCAGGGGCAGTTGCCCCAAACGGGAGAATGAACGTGCTGAGAAGCAACCCCACAAGTCGGCTTGCCGCGACGATGGCCGCTGTCGTCGCGCTGGCGGCTCCTCTCGCGGCCTGCGACAGCGAGAAGCAGGCGGAGAAGCCGAAGACCACGGCCGCCTCGGCGACACTGTGCGGGGTACAGCTCTCGGCAAGCGCCAAGAATGCGGTCCTGGATCTGGTCGGAGGCAAGGAGATCAAGTCGAACGGGTCTGAGGACAGCCTTGCCGACACAGCTCGGGCGCTGGTCTCCGGCTATCGCGTGAATGGGGCCGACGACTACGAGGAGTACCCCCTGTGCACGGCATACGGCCCCGTGGCCACTGTGGGCGCCGATCTGTCCTTCTACCTTTCGGAAGAGGTACCCACCTCGGTCTCGCCGAAGTTCACTCAGTACGACATGGGTGAACTGGCCCTCGCCAGGCCGTCGCACGCCGTCATGTACATGGAGTGCTCCAGTAGCAAGTTCAGTTCCGGCAGCAAGCCCGTATTGGTCGAAGGAGATCTGACAAACGCTCAGGTCCTGTCGAGCGACGACGCGAAGGTGCGCGAAGAAAACCTGAACGTCCTGCACGCGGTCTCCCTCGCCATGGTTAGGGAGCTCGGTTGCGAGGGCGACGCCGGCTTGCCACAGAAGTTCAGCCCGCCCTCGGAGGCGTGAACGCAGACCGCCTCCGGGCTCCAGTTCGGCGTCCGGCAGGTCGAGCGCGTCGCACCGCCTGGACCTGACCGTCCAGTCGCACGTTGCTGTACCGCTTGGCTTCGAGACGCTCGGCGGCGCCGGCGAGACGGTTATGGGAACGCAAACGATTGATTGGCTTCAGGACAACGAGTACAGCAACGATCAGGAAGCCATCGATTCGATTGAGGAGGCGAAGGATCGAGGAGCACGAAACGCGATGACACCGCTCTTGAACTACGCGGATGACGAGCACATGACGCCGCACCAGGTGAGGGATCAGAGCGACACTGACGATGCTCGAGGCTGGTGAGGATGCGTAGGGAAAAGATGTTTGCCGCCCCCGTGCTGGTGACATTGTTGCTCGGGTCGACGGCATGCAGCTCCGGTAACGCGAAAGAGTCCGCCGATCCGGAGAAGACCGCCGACAGTACACGGGAAACCTGTGAAGTGTTGCTGGGTGCGGCCGGTGTCAAATGGGTCAAGCGCAGTAGTGTACGAGAAACTGGCCTGGCCGAGACCAGCGACCTGAAAAGCGCCAAAGACCATTACTATGAGGATGCAAGGGCGTGGGATTCCCAAAGTAATAAGGTGCCTTTCTTTATGGGTTCCGAAGTGTGTAGGGTGGTAGTGAAGGAACAGAAGCCCCACAAGAATTACTTGTCGTTCCGCTACGGTGCGTCCATCTTTCCTTTCGACTATCCATTCGGTAAGAAAACAGGAATCTATGACGCTAAGTCCGTGATTTCTGTCAACTCCGACGTGAAATTTGTGATCTGGAAGGATCGAGACTCCCCCGACCGCTACTCCGTCTACGTGAAGTGTGGGGTGCCCGGTGCGCCCGCGGGACAGGAGACGGGCGTGCCGATCGAGGGTTCCATGACCGACACCCTCACGGGTGAAACCACAGCCGAGAACCACCTGAAGTACCTGCTCTATTCTGCCCGCGTGGTTGCGCAGACCTTCGACTGCCAGAACAAGCCCACGGTGCCGGAGGAGTTGCCCGCTGGCTTGCAGTGACTCGATGACAGTGTTATTCCGATGTGGGCAGCCCGAATTAGCCTCGATTCGTTAGCCGCAGCCCCGCGACTTTCCCGAGGAACTGCCCCGCTACGAGGACGACTGATGAATGACGAGGAGATAGTCGCGCACTTCGACGGACGCGGCCGTGTCGAGCTGTTGACCGGCCGCCTCTACGCGTCGAGAAAGCGCCGGCTCGAGGAGATCACCTACGAGCTCGGCTACCGGTTGCTCTCCATCGAGAACCTCGGCCACGCCGGTGTCCGGCTCCGCTACGAACGCGACGACGCCCCGCATGCCCGCCGCCGGGCCGAGCAGACCATCGAACGGCTTCGCGCGGGCGGCCCGGTGCTGCCGGCCATCGCGCCTCCTCCACCC
>NZ_JBQQCE010000245.1:0-14073 GCF_052245645.1 Streptomyces sp. KR55
CGGTACCTCACGGTCGCGGAGGTGACCTCCGTCGCCGAGATCGCCTTCGGCTGCGCGCCGGAGGCCCGTGCGCCCGGGCTGCTCGCCTCGGCCGTACACCGGCCCCGCGCCCGGATGTTCGGTACGGCGGCCTACGACGACCTCTACGAGCAGGCCGCTGCCCTGCTCCACGCGATCGCGACGAACCACCCCTCGTCGACGGGAACAAGCGCACCGCGTGGCTCGCGGCGGCGACCTTCCTGGCAGTCAACGGGGCGGAGCTGGTCGGCTGCGACCAGGACGCGGCGTATGACCTGGTCGTCGATGTGGCCTCGGGAGCGGAGCGCGATGTGGCGGGGATCGCGGGGCGGCTGCGGGAGTTGTGACGTGAGTCCCACCCACGGGCGACCCGGCGCAGTCGGCGCAATGACACCGCCGGGCCGCCGGTAGGGTGGCCCGGTTGTCCTACCCAGCCGAGCCGCCCGACCCACCCCCGGAGACCGTGACTACCTCCCGCCCGTCGCCCGCCACCACCCTCAACGGAGGGCCCTCCGGGCTCGCCCCTGTGTCTGCTTCCTCCTCGTCCTCCCATCACCTCTCGCCCGCGTTCCCCGGCCGCGCCCCCTGGGGTACCGCCAGCAAGCTGCGTGCCTGGCAGCAGGGTGCGATGGAGAAGTACGTCCAGGAGCAGCCGCGTGACTTCCTCGCGGTCGCCACGCCCGGCGCCGGTAAGACGACCTTCGCGCTGACGCTGGCGTCCTGGCTGCTGCACCACCATGTCGTGCAGCAGGTCACCGTGGTCGCGCCCACCGAGCATCTGAAGAAGCAGTGGGCGGAGGCCGCGGCGCGCATAGGGATCAAGCTCGACCCCGAGTACAGCGCCGGTCCGCTCGGCAAGGAGTACCACGGGGTCGCCGTCACGTACGCGGGTGTCGGCGTCCGCCCCATGCTGCACCGCAACCGCGTCGAGCAGCGAAAGACCCTCGTCATCCTCGACGAGATCCATCACGCCGGTGACAGCAAGTCCTGGGGTGAGGCCTGTCTCGAGGCCTTCGAGCCCGCGACCCGCCGGCTCGCGCTCACCGGTACGCCCTTCCGGTCCGACACCAACCCCATCCCCTTCGTGACGTACGAGGAGGGGAACGACGGGATCCGGCGGTCGGCCGCCGACTACACCTACGGGTACGGCAACGCGCTCGCCGACCACGTCGTGCGGCCCGTCATCTTCCTCTCCTACAGCGGCAACATGCGCTGGCGGACCAAGGCCGGCGACGAGATCGAGGCCCGGCTCGGCGAGCCCATGACCAAGGACGCGATCAGCCAGGCCTGGCGTACCGCGCTCGACCCGCGCGGCGAGTGGATGCCGGCCGTGCTGCGCGCCGCCGACCAGCGGCTGACCGAGGTCAGGAAGGCCATCCCGGACGCGGGCGCCCTCGTCATCGCCTCCGACCAGGACTCGGCACGCGCCTACGCCAAGCTCATCCGGGACATCACCGGCAACAAGGCGACCCTCGTCCTGTCCGACGACGCCGGCGCCTCCGACCGGATCGACGAGTTCAGCAACAGCACCGACCGCTGGATGGTCGCGGTGCGGATGGTGTCCGAGGGCGTCGACGTGCCGAGGCTCGCGGTCGGGGTGTACGCGACCACCATCTCGACGCCGCTCTTCTTCGCGCAGGCCGTCGGGCGCTTCGTACGGTCCCGCAGGCGTGGCGAGACCGCGTCCGTGTTCCTGCCGACCGTGCCCGACCTGCTCTCCTTCGCCAACGAGATGGAGCGCGAGCGCGACCACGTCCTCGACAAGCCGAAGAAGGACGGCGAGGAGGACCCGTACGCCGAGGAGGAGAAGCTCCTCCGGGAGGCCGAGAAGCAGCAGGACGAGGACACCGGCGAGCAGGACATGCTCCCCTTCGAGGCCCTCGAGTCGGACGCGGTCTTCGACCGGGTCATGTACAACGGCGCCGAGTTCGGCATGCAGGCCCACCCGGGGAGCGAAGAGGAGCAGGACTACCTGGGCATCCCCGGACTGCTGGAGCCCGAGCAGGTGCAGCTGCTGCTGCAGAAGCGGCAGGCCCGGCAGATCGCGCACAGCCGCAAGAAGCCTGACACCGAGGCCGACCTGCTGGAACTGCCCGCCGAGCGGCGGCCGGTGGTCTCGCACAAGGAGCTGATGGAGCTGCGCCGGCAGCTCAACACCATGGTCGGCGCGTACGTCCACCAGAGCGGCAAGCCGCACGGCGTCATCCACACCGAACTGCGCCGGGTCTGCGGCGGACCGCCGAGCGCGGAGGCCACGGCCGGGCAACTCCGGCAGCGGATCGCCAAGGTGCAGGAGTGGGCCACCCGGATGCGGTGACGCTGGACGCTGTGCCTGAGCTGGTCCTTTCGGGGGGCCTGTCGCGCTTCGGCTGCGGGTCGTCTGTGGCTGGTCGCTCCCCCACTCTCGGCTTCTCCCCCACTCTCGGCTTCGCTCGAGCGGGGGGACCCCCATGAGCGGGGGGACCCCCATCGCGGCGGTAGCCGCATATCGACTACAGCCCCGCGCCCCTTGGGGCGCGCATATCGCCGCAAATCAAAACAGTCCGTACCGGTCACTGCCCGGATTCTGGACGGAGCCTTCCGCTCAGCGAACCCCCTTCGCTACTGTCCCGCTACGCATACGCCCCGTGGCAGCGCCGCCGCGGAGCGCAGCCGTGAAGCGACTGGGCCCGGACCACCGGCCGGGCCGTCAGCCGATCGGCAGCCTCTGAAGCGCGTCGCTGACGGGACTCGGCGACGCATCCGCCGCGAGGGGGCTGTCGACCTCACCACCGAAGGAGTGGGCGTCGTGACCGCGGAGACCTCTCAGACGCTCGACCGGGGACTGCGCGTCCTCAAACTGCTGGCCGACACCGACCACGGGCTGACCGTCACCGAACTGTCCACCAAGCTGGGCGTGAACCGGACCGTTGTGTACCGGCTGCTCGCCACGCTGGAGCAGCATGCGCTCGTACGACGTGACCTGGGCGGACGTGCCCGGGTCGGGCTGGGTGTGCTGGGGCTCGGACGCCAGGTGCATCCGCTGGTACGGGAGGCCGCGCTGCCGGCGCTGCGGTCGCTGGCCGAGGACATCGGCGCGACCGCGCATCTGACGCTGGTGGACGGGGCCGAGGCGCTCGCCGTCGCCGTCGTCGAACCGACCTGGACGGACTATCACGTGGCCTACCGGGCGGGCTTCCGGCATCCGCTGGAGCGTGGCGCCGCCGGCAAGGCGATCCTCTCCGCCCGGCAGCGGCCGGCCGGTGAACCCGGGTACACCCTGACGCAGGGGGAGTTGGAGGCGGGGGCCTGTGGGGCCGCCGCGCCGTTGGTCGGGGTCACCGGGGTCGAGGGCAGCGTCGGGGTCGTGATGCTGGCGGACGCGGTGCCGGAGCGGGTCGGCCCGCGGGTCGTGGACGCGGCACGGGAGGTCGCGGAGGCGCTGCGCTGACGGGCGTGATCCGAACCGGGGGCGGCTCGAACACGCCGTCGCGTTAGATTGACCTCGTGCTCTCTCGTCTCACACGCTCCCAGGCTCTCGCCGTCTGCGCTCTGCCCGTCGTGGGCCTGATCGCCACGGCGGTGTTCGCGCCGCTGCCGTTCTCGGTGGCGCAGCCCGGGATGACGGCGAACGTCCTCGGCGAGAACCAGGGCACGCCGGTGATCACGATCGCCGGCGCCCCGACCCGGGACACGAGCGGGCAGCTGCGGATGACGACGATCGAGGCGACCAACCCGGACGCGCACATCTCGCTCGGCGATGTGATCGACGCCTGGTGGCGTACCGACCAGGCCGTCATGCCGCGCGACTCGGTCTATCCGAGCGGCGACAGCGTCAAGGAGATCGAGCGGCACAACGAGGCGCAGATGCGGGAGTCCCAGGACGAGGCGACCCAGGCCGCGCTGTCCTTCCTGGACCGGGGCGACGAGAAGATCAAGGTCGACCTCGAACTCGCCGACGTCGGCGGCCCCAGCGCCGGCCTGCTGTTCTCCCTGGGCATCGTCGACAAGCTCGACGGCGACGGCAGCGGCGGCGACCTCACGGGCGGCCGCACCATCGCCGGTACGGGAACCATCGACGCCGACGGCACGGTCGGCGCGGTGGGAGGCGTGGCCCTGAAGACGCAGGCCGCACGGCGGGACGGGGCGACGGTGTTCCTGGTGCCGCGGGCCGAGTGCGCCGACGCGAAGTCGGAACTGCCGAAGGGGCTGCGGCTGATTCCGGTGACCACGCTGAAGGGGGCGGTGGAGTCCCTGGTGAACCTGGAGAAGGGGACCGGCTCAGTGCCGAGTTGCTAGGGCCTGTCCGGCCCTAGCGGCCGAGTACGGCTCACCCCTCCTTGACGAAGCCCTCCTCCACCATCCAGTCCAGCGCCACCTGGTGCGGATCCTCCCCGTCGACGTCCACCTTCGCGTTGAGTGTCTGTGCCACGGAGTTGTTCAGCTTCTTCGTGATGGGGTCGAGGATCTGGGTGATCGCCGGCCATTCCTTCAGCGTCTTCGTGTTGATCACGGGCGCCGCGTTGTAGTTGGGGAAGAACTTCCGGTCGTCCTCCATCACCACCAGGTTCATGGACTTGATGCGCCCGTCGGTGGTGAACACCTCCCCGAAGGTGCAACTCCCCTTCGCCGCCTGGGTGTAGATGATCCCGGTGTCCATCTGGGTGACGCGGCCCGGCGGGATGTTCATGCCGTACGCCTTCTGCATCCCCGGCAGCCCGTCCGCCCGGTTGGCGAACTCGCCCTCCACGCACAGCGTCACGGCCGAGGGATTCGACCTGGACAGGGCGGCCACGTCGGAGAGGGTCCTCGTGCCGTACTTCTTGAAGTTGGCCTGGTTCATCGCCAGGGCGTAGGTGTTGTTGAGGGACGCCGGCGGCAGCCACGTCAGGCCGTTCCTCAGATCCGCGTCGTGCACCGCCTGCCACTGCTGCTGGGGGTCGGTGATGGGCTCGCTGTTGCCCATGTACGTGATCCAGGCGGTGCCGGTGTACTCGTAGACGCCGTCCGCGTCACCGCTCTTGACCGCCTCGCGGGAGCCCACGGAGCCCTGGATGCCGGTGCGGTCCAGGACGCTCGCGCCGGCCGCCTCGAAGGCGATGCCCATGATCGCGCCGAGGATGAGCTGCTCGGTGAACTCCTTCGACGTCACGGTCAGATCGGCGCCCCTGAGCGGCTCGCCCCGTCCGATCGAGCCCGGCTGCACATCGTCCACCATCGGCGAACCGCTCGTCAGGCCACAGCCGGAGGCGGCCACCAGCAGCCCGGCCAGCAGCAGACACCCGCGCCTCATCGCCCCACCTCCAACCCCCGCGGCCGCAGCAGCAGTTCCGCCAGTGAGGCCATCCAGTCCACCAGCAGGGCCAGCGAGACGGTGAGGATCGAGCCCAGCACCAGCACCGGCATCCGCTGGCTGGTGATGCCGGTGGTGATCAGCACGCCCAGTCCGCCGCCTCCGCCGAAGGTCGCCAGGGTCGCCGTACCGACGTTCAGGACCAGCGCCGTACGGACGCCGGCCAGGATCAGCGGGACCGCCAGGGGGAGTTCGACCTTCCTCAGCACTCCCGTCGGGGACATGCCGATGCCCCGCGCGGCCTCCAGCAGGGTCGGGTCGTTGGCCTTCAGGCCGGCGATGGTGTTCGACAGCACCGGCAGCACGGCGTAGATGATGATGCCGATCAGGGCCGCCCTCCGGCCGATGCCCAGCCAGATCACCAGCAGGGCGAGCAGGCCGATCGCCGGGGTCGCCTGGCCCATGTTGGCGATCGCCATGGCCGCCGGGGTCGCCCTGCGGAAGGCCTTGCGGGTGAGCAGGATGCCCAGCGGGATGGCGATGATCAGCACGAAGAACGTGGAGATCACGGTCAGTTCGATGTGCTGCCACAGCGCCTTGGACACCCGGCCGCCGGACAGCGCGTTCTCGGAGATCGTGTCCAGGTCGGCCTGCGCGAACCACAGCCAGGTCCCGAGCAGCAGCGCCACCAGGAACGCGGGCAGGACGGTCAGCTTCTGCCAGCTGATCCGGGGGCCCGCCGGACTCGGCGGGGGAGGCGGCTCCTGTTCGTCCGGGAGCTCGCCCTCCTCCAGGTAGGGGTGGCCCTCGACGTCGTGCTCGCCCGCCGGCCGGTTCTGGTCCGAAGAGGTGGTCACGCCTTCGCCTCCCCTCCGTTGCCCTCCTGCTCGGCATGCGTCTGGGCGGCCCTCGCCTCCTCCAGGTCGTGCTGGTGCGCCATGGCCTCCAGCCGGTCGGCCTCCAGCAGCTCGTGCACGGAGTTGATGAGCGTCTCCATGTCGACGACGCCGGTGTACTCGCCGCGCCGCCCGGTCACCGCCACCCGCCCGGCGCTGTCCGTGAGCACCGCCTCCAGCGCGTCCCGCAGCGTGGCGTCCCGGGTCACCGTGTCGTACACGAGCGTGCCCGCGCGCGCCAGCGAGCCCTTGGCCCGCATCAGGTCGCCACGCCTGAGCCACTTGTACGGGCGGCCCCGCTTGTCCAGCAGGAGGATCTCGTTGGTGCCGCTGGAGCGGAGCAGGTTGAAGATGGACTGCAGCGGGTCGTCGACGGTCACCGTCGGGTAGTCGGTGATCTCCACATCCCGTACGCGGGTCAGGTTCAGCCGTTTCAGCGCCGCCCCGGCGCCGACGAAGCCGGAGACGAAGTCGTCCGCCGGGTTGGTGAGGATCGCCTCCGGGGTGTCGAACTGCGCGATGTGCGAGCGCTCGCGCAGCACCGCGATCCGGTCGCCGAGCTTGATCGCCTCGTCGAAGTCGTGCGTGACGAACACGATCGTCTTGTGCAGCTCGCGCTGGAGCCGGATCAGTTCGTCCTGGAGGTGGTCCCGGGTGATCGGGTCCACCGCGCCGAACGGCTCGTCCATCAGCAGCACCGGCGGATCGGCGGCCAGCGCCCGGGCCACGCCCACCCGCTGTTGCTGGCCTCCGGACAGCTGGCGGGGATAGCGGCCGTGGAACTCGCGCGGGTCGAGCCCGACCAGGTCGAGCATCTCCTCGACCCGCTCCCGGATCCGCGTCTTGGACCAGCCGATCATCTTCGGGACGAGCGCGATGTTCTGCGCCACCGTCATGTGCGGGAACAGGCCGGACGCCTGGATCGCGTACCCCACATGGCGGCGCAGCTTGACCGGATCCATGCGGGTCACGTCTTCCTCGTTGATCCGGATACGACCGCTGCTCGGCTCGATCAACCTGTTGATCATCTTGAGCGTGGTTGATTTTCCGCATCCGGACGGACCGACGAAGATGACGGTCTCGCCCGCATTGATGTGCATGGTGACGTTGTCGACAGCGGGGGCCGGGTTGCCCGGGTAGCGCTTGCTGAGGTTCTCCAGCTCGATCGAGGCCCCCCTGGCGGACGTCTCAGGCACGGATCCCCCTGGGGATGGTCAGCCGTCCGATGAGGACGTACACGGCGTCGAACAGCAGGGCCAGGATGATGATCGCGAGCGTGCCGGCGAGTACCTGGTTGAGCGCGTTCTTGCTGCCCAGGGACGCCAGGCCGCGGAAGATCAGATTGCCGAGACCGGGGCCGGAGGCGTACGCCGCGATGGCCGCGATGCCCATCAGCATCTGCGTCGAGACCCGGATGCCGGTCAGGATCGGCGGCCAGGCGAGCGGCAGTTCGATCCGCACCAGGCGCATCGGCCGGGACATCCCGATGCCCGTGGCCGCGTCCACCAGGGTGGGGTCCACGCCGCGCAGCCCCACGATCGCGTTCCGCACGATCGGCAGCAGCCCGTACAACGTCAGCGCGATCACCGTCGGCGCTACACCGAGCCCCACGACCGGGATCAGCAGACCGATCATCGCCAGCGACGGAACGGTCAGGATGGTGGAGGTGGCCAGGGTGGCGAGGTTGCCCGCCCACTCCGACCGGTAGGTGACGACGCCGATCAGCACGCCCAGCAGAGTCGCCACGACCATGCACTGGAAGACGGCGCTGGCGTGTTGGTAGGCGTCGGTGAGCAGCTGCTGGTGGCGGCTGCCGAGGTACTCCCAGAAGTTCACCCGCCATCACCCCACAGCCCTGCTCACTCCCACCGGTCGCGGTGGCTCACTCCCGAAGCGCCGCCTGCTCCACCAGCGGGATGATCCGCAGCGGAACGGGGTTCTCCATCACGATCGCCGTGGCGGCCCGGACGATGCCATCAAAACCGACGACCCGGTCGATCACACGTTGAAGGTCGGCGTTGGAGCGGGCCACCAGCCGGCACAGCATGTCGCCGCTGCCGGTGGTGGTGTGCAGCTCCAGTACCTCCGGTACGGTCGCCAAATGGGCCCGTACGTCGGGCCCTTGGCCCTGCCGGATCTGCAGGGTGGCGAAGGCGGTGACCGGGTAGCCGAGGGCCGCCGGGTCCACCTGCGGCCCGAATCCGCGGATGACGCCATTCGACTGAAGCCGGTCCAGCCGCGCCTGCACCGTGCCACGCGCGACGCCGAGCCGCCGCGACATCTCCAGCACGCCGATCCGCGGCTCACGGGCCAGCAGCACGATGATGCGGCCGTCCAGATGATCGATCGCCACAGCGGGCCTCCCAGCTGGTCATCCTGTACACAACGCCCGCCGATACGGGCATCCCACTGGTCACATTGCCCAGCAAGGACGCAAACTATTGCGCACCTTGCGAGGCCGGAGAGACGCTGCGGCTATGACGCAGACCACACACCACACTCCCGACACCGCACGGCAGGCCGACCCCTTCCCGGTCAAGGGAATGGACGCGGTCGTGTTCGCCGTGGGCAACGCCAAGCAGGCGGCGCACTACTACTCCACCGCCTTCGGCATGCGCCTGGTCGCCTACTCCGGACCGGAGAACGGCAGCCGCGAGACCGCGAGCTACGTACTCGAGAACGGCTCCGCCCGCTTCGTGTTCACCTCGGTGATCAAGCCCGCCACCACCTGGGGCCACTTCCTCGCCGAGCACGTGGCCGAGCACGGCGACGGCGTCATCGACCTCGCCATCGAGGTGCCCGACGCACGCGCCGCGTACGCCTACGCCGTCGAGCACGGGGCCCGGTCGGTCGCCGAGCCGTACGAGCTGAAGGACGAGCACGGCACGGTGGTCCTCGCTGCGATCGCCACATACGGCCAGACCCGCCACACCCTGGTCGAACGCTCCGGCTACGACGGCCCCTACCTCCCCGGCTTCGTCGCCGCCGCGCCCATCGTCGAACCGCCCGCCCAGCGCACCTTCCAGGCCATCGACCACTGCGTCGGCAACGTCGAGCTCGGCCGGATGAACGAGTGGGTCGGCTTCTACAACAAGGTCATGGGCTTCACGAACATGAAGGAGTTCGTGGGCGACGACATCGCGACCGAGTACAGCGCGCTGATGTCCAAGGTGGTGGCCGACGGCACACTCAAGGTCAAGTTCCCGATCAACGAGCCCGCCATCGCCAGGAAGAAGTCCCAGATCGACGAGTACCTGGAGTTCTACGGCGGCGCGGGCGTCCAGCACATCGCGCTCAACACCAATGACATCGTCCAGACGGTACGGACGATGCGGGCGGCCGGCGTGCAGTTCCTGGACACACCCGACTCGTACTACGACACCCTGGGGGAGTGGGTCGGAGAGACCCGCGTCCCCGTCGACACCCTGCGCGAGCTGAAGATCCTCGCGGACCGTGACGAGGACGGCTACCTGCTCCAGATCTTCACCAAGCCGGTCCAGGACCGCCCGACCGTCTTCTTCGAGATCATCGAGCGCCATGGCTCGATGGGCTTCGGCAAGGGCAACTTCAAGGCGTTGTTCGAGGCGATCGAGCGGGAGCAGGCAAGGCGCGGCAACCTCTGAGCGCTCCCGACGAGGGCAGCGGCGGAGTCCGGTACCGCCGGACTCCGCTCACCCGCCCCTACGCGCCGTCCGGCTCACCCAACTCCCCCAGCACCGCCTCGGCCACGGGCACGTGCAACGGCGAGAAGTACGGGTTGATCCGCAGCGCCTCCCGCAGATGCCGCCGCGCGGGCCCGTCCAGCCCCAGCTCCCTCTCGATCATCCCCCGGTGGTACGAGTACAGCGCACTGCGCACCTCACCCCCGTGCTCCCGGTTCGTCGCCCGCTCCGCGAACCACAGCGCCTCCTCGTGCTCGCCCGCCCGGTGCAGCGCCCACCCCAGCGCGTCGGCCACCGCGAGCCCGGGCTGGCGCCGCCACTCGGCCCGCAGCCGCTCCACCGCCGCCTCGGGATCACCGTGGTCCGCCTCGAACCGGCCGAGCACCAGCTCCTCGTCGACCCCGCCCTCGGCGGCGCTGTGCACCTGCGACCGCAGCCGCTCGAACTGCACCCCCGCTGCCCCCTGCAGCCCCAGCGACTCGTACAGCTCGCCCAGCTCCAGGGCGTAACTCGGCGACGGCTGCTTGTCGAGCGCCACCCGGTACGCGCTCAGCGCCTGAGCCGTCCGCCCCAGCGCCGCCAGCACCCGCCCCTGCCCGGCCTGCGCGTCCCGCTGGTCGGGATCGAGCCGCACCGCCTCCTCGAAGTACCGCAGCGCCGCCTTGAGGTCCCCGCGTTCCCAGGCGAGCTGCCCGGCCCGCTCCAGCCACGCCGCCCGCTCGGCCGGAGACCCGGCGGCCGCCGCCGCGTCGGACAGGGTCGCCGCCGCGTCCTCGCGCCAGCCGCGGTCCCAGTAGACGCCGGCCGCCCGGGCCATGACCGCTGGACCCGAGTGCAGCTCCTGGAGCCGTTCGAGGGTCCGCCGGCTCGCCTTGTAGTCGCCGAGGCCTGTGCAGGCGTCGATCAGCTGCGGATACGTCGTCCACCTCTTGGGGTCCGCCTTCAGCGCGTCCTGCGCCCACTTCCGCGCGGTCCGGAAGTCACGGCGGGCGTTGGCCAGCGCCGCCATGCCGTTCAGCGCGTCGACGTTGCCGCGCGGCCGCACCTTCAGGGACATCCGCAGCGCCTGCTCGGCCTTCGGGTAGTTCGTGGCGTCGGCGGTCCGCCGCCCCTGCTGGACATACGCCGCGCCCAGCACCGCCCACGACCGGGCGTCCGCGGGCCGCGCCCGCAGCCGGGCCTCGCGGTCGCCGATCAGCGCCTCCAGATCGTCCAGCGCGGCCGGCACCCCGTTCGTGACCGCGGTCATCGCCGGTACGGCCGGACGCGGCGCGGGCCGCGGCGGGCGGTCCGGCCGCTCGGGCCGCAGCACCAGCACCCCGGCGACGAAGAGGCACCCCACGAGCGAGCCGATCACGACACCCGCGAGGAGCCGGGAACGGCGCCGCGGGCCACGCCGTCCCGCCCGTTTCCGACCCTCGTCCCGCTCCTGGTTCTTCCGGGTCTCCTCGGTCTCCATGACGGTGTTCATGCCGCACACTGTGCGCCAGTACGACGACCGGGTCCCGGCACGCCAAGGGTGCCGTCGACGGGGTTCACACCGATGGCCCCGGGTGACACGCTGTGATCATGAGCCGTATCCAAGCCCCTTCCGACGAAGCGCAGGGCAACCTCACGGACCGGCTGCTGGCGGGCCTGCCGGCCGAGGCCGTCCTGACCGACCCCGACGTCACCGCCTCCTACGCCAACGACATGGCGAGCTTCTGCCCGGCCGGCGCCCCGGCCGTGGTCGTGCTGCCGCGCACCGTCGAACAGGTCCAGCACGTCATGCGCACCGCCACCGAGCTGCGCGTCCCGGTCGTCCCGCAGGGCGCCCGCACCGGGCTGTCCGGCGGGGCCAACGCCTCCGACGGCTGCATCGTGCTGTCCCTGACGAAGATGGACCGGATCATCGAGATCAACCCGGTCGACCGCATCGCCGTCGTCGAACCCGGCGTCATCAACGCCGCCCTGTCCCGCGCGGTGGGCGAGCACGGCCTGTACTACCCTCCCGACCCCTCCAGCTGGGAGATGTGCACCATCGGCGGAAACATCGGCACCGCCTCGGGCGGCCTGTGCTGCGTGAAGTACGGGGTGACCGCCGAGTACGTCCTCGGCCTCGACGTCGTCCTCGCCGACGGACGGCTGATGTCCACCGGCCGGCGCACCGCGAAGGGCGTCGCCGGCTACGACCTCACACGCCTGTTCGTGGGTTCCGAGGGCTCCCTCGGCATCGTCGTACGGGCGATCCTGGCGCTGAAGCCGCAGCCGCTCCAGCAGCTGGTGCTGGCCGCCGAGTTCGCCTCCGGAGCCGCCGCCTGCGACGCCGTCTGCCGGATCATGGCCGGCGGGCACGTGCCGTCCCTCCTCGAACTGATGGACCGTACGACGGTCAAGGCCGTCAACGACATGGCGCACATGGGCCTGCCGGAGACCACCGAGGCCCTCCTCCTCGCCGCCTTCGACACCCCCGACCCGGCCGCCGACCTCGCCGCCGTCGGCGCGCTGTGCGAGGCCGCCGGCGCCACCGAGGTCGTCCCGGCCGACGACGCGGCCGAGTCCGAACTGCTCCTCAAAGCACGACGGTTGTCGCTCACCGCACTCGAGGCCGTCAAGGGCACCACGATGATCGACGACGTGTGCGTGCCCCGGTCCAGGCTCGGCGAGATGCTCGACGGCGTCGAGCGCATCGCCGAGAAGTACCAGCTCACCATCGGCGTCGTCGCCCACGCGGGCGACGGCAACACCCACCCGACGGTCTGCTTCGACGCACAGAACCCCGACGAGTCCCGGCGCGCCCGCGAGTCCTTCGACGAGATCATGGCCCTCGGCCTGGAACTCGGCGGCACGATCACCGGCGAACACGGCGTGGGCGTCCTGAAGAAGGAGTGGCTGGCGCGCGAGATCGGCCCCGTGGGCGTGGAGATGCAGCGCGCGGTCAAACAGGTCTTCGACCCGCTGGGCATCCTCAACCCCGGGAAACTGTTCTGAAGCGTGCGCCTCACCGGGCGAGCAGCTCGGCCAGACCGTCGTCGAGGTCGAGCTGCCCGCCCTCACTCCCCGGGGGCACCATCCGCAGCGTGCGCTCCAGCCAGGCCGACACCTGCGCGGCCGGGGCCTCGAGCAGGGCGTCCCCGTCGGGTGAACTCAGCGCCATCAGAACGACACTGCGCCCGTTCGCCTTCGACGGCCACACCCGCACGTCCCCGCGTCCGCACGGCCGGAACACCCCCTCCACGAGGAGTTCACGGGCGAACGTCCAGTTGACGGGCTGGCCGGAGTCGATGTGGAAGGTGATGTGGACGGCATACGGGTCGTCGGAGCGGTAGCCGAGCCGGGCCGCGACCGGGACGCTCCGCTCGGGCGACAGGACGAGCCGCATCTCCAGCTCCCGCTCCACCACGGTGTACATGGCTGTCTTTCCTCTCTGTATGGGGCATGCATGGGGCTTGCACGAGTGGAGAGCGGGGGAGGCCCGGAGCATTACGTGGATTCCGCGAAGTTGTTTCGCGGGGAGTAGCACAAGCGTGCTCGAAAGGGGCGGGTCCGGCGGGACGGGCGGTGCCGGTCCGGCAGGTCTGATAGATGTGGAGGCCCCATAACACCCCCGAGCAGATACGGGACGACGGACATGAGCGCCCCAACCCCGGCACCCGGCGACGACAGGCCCCGCGAGGGCTATTACCCGGACCCTTCCATTCCCGGATATGTCCGGTACTGGAACGGTGCCGCCTGGGTACCGGGCACCAGCCGTCCGGCCCCGGCCGACGGCGAACCGCTCGCGCCGCCGCCCGGCGCGCGTCCCGCGCAGCCCGCCGTCGAGGAGACCGGGCCGCACTTCTTCGACGAGGACCCCGAACCGCAGGCCCAGCCCGGCCCCGCCGACGCCCAGCACGGCAGCCGCCCCGAGCCGGCCTCCGCGTGGGGCGCCGACCGCTCCCGGCAGTCCGGCTTCGGCGGCGACCAGGACCGCCGCGTCTCCTGGGGCACACCGCAGGGCGCCGACCCGCGCGTACCCGCCGACGCCCCGACGTCGTCCGACGGCCAGTCCGCCCGCACGGACGGCACGGCGACGATCCCGCCGACCGCGTCCGACGCGGACGCGGCCTCCGGCAACACGTTCGTCTTCCGCCGCCCGACCGCCGATTCCCAGGGCCCGGGCGCCGGTACGGGCGGTACGGACGGTGCCGCCGAGGACGAGGGCACCATGACCTTCCGCGCCGTCACCCGCCGCACGGGCCAGCAG
>NZ_JBQQCE010000246.1:0-14069 GCF_052245645.1 Streptomyces sp. KR55
GAGCGGACCCCGGCGCCAGTCGGGCGCGCCGAGCACATACGTCGACTGGCTCCCGTCGGCGTACGAGACCGTGCCCGAGCCGGTGACCTCGTCGCCGGCGGTGCTCGCGACCAGGAAGGCGAGCGCGTCGCCGGTGCCGTACAGCCACACGCTCTGGCCGTCGGCCCGGACGTTGTCCGGCTCGCCCGCCGCCCGGTCCGGCCAGGTCAGCGTGGCGCCCTGCACGGTCAGCGCGCGGCCCGGCGTCCAGCCCGCGGCGTCGAGGTCCTGGGCGGACAGGGAGGCGCCCGAGCCGTCGAAGTCGGCTTCGGCTGGGCTGGTGTCATCGCTGACGGCCGTGTTGTCGAAGAGCTGCTCCAGCGGCAGCGGCGCGGATGTCTCCTCGACGGTGGCCTGTGCCGAGGTCGTGAGCAGCACGGATCCGAACAGGATGAGGACGGCTGCGAGCCCCCGGACACCTCGGCGTACCAACCGACCCTCCCTGTTCTCCGATGATCCGGACTGACCGGGCTGACCGGGCTGACCGGACTGACCGGACTGACCGGGCTGACCGGACTGACCGGGCTGACCGGGCTGAGCGCGCTGACCGGACTGGTCCGGACCGAGACGACGACGCACGTGAAGCTAGAAAGGAGGCAGCGGGCCGGTCAACGAACCATGAGCGAACACGGCATGAAACCGCCCGGACGACCGGACACGACCACCCGCGCGCCTGTGGTGCGCACGCGGGTGCGAATGACAGGCTGGACGTATGAACATCCCTTTCCTCGGCCACCGCCGCCAGCGGCCCCCGATCCCCGACCCCACGGGCATCGCCGAGCTCCTGGCCGAGTGCGAGCTGCTCCGCTCCCAGGCGGGCCGGGCGGGCGTCCGACTCGACGACACGTCAGCCTCGTTGGAGGCGCTCGACCAGCTGCTGCCGCGCTGGCGGGACGACGAGGAGATCCTGCCCTGGCTGGGCAACGACGCCGGTCTGTACCTGGGCACCGTCATCGTGCGCACGGTGCCGGGCGCGGCCTGGGAGATCTGGCCCGACGGCCAGCCGGTGGTGCGGCTGGAGTCCGGCCGCGAGTTCGACGTGGTGGCCTCCGGTCACGAGTGGGCCGCGAATGGTGTGCCGGAGCTGTCCCAGCTGTACGCGGAGGTCGCCGAGTCCTGACCCACCCGCACCGAGCGGGGGACCGGCCCCCGCCCCCATCTGCTGTTCGACACCGGCTCGTTGACGCAGTCCGAACCTGTGTCTCCCGACCGGCCGGAGGCCGGGTCCCTGCCCTGCACAACCGGTCGGGCCATCGCTGCGCACCTCGACTACTATGTGCCGTTCATCCCGTAGGGGGCAGCAGTACCCCGCGCCAGGCCCGCCCGGCAGCGGCCGCAGATCACTGCTCGCGCAGCGGAATCGACACGTACGACGGGTCGTTCGCCGGCGAGGAGAAGGTCAGCCGCCCGCCGGACGGGTTGTGCTCGATGTAGAGGGGGTCGACCGTGTCGACGACCAGGGCGAGACGGTGCCCTGCCGGGACGTCGTAGGCCGTGGAGAACAGCTCCAGGTCGACGCCGAACGGCTTGCCGGGCGTCTGCCCGTGGAAGGTGAACGGCGCGTTGCTGACCAGCTTGCCGAGGCCGAGCGGGCCCACGTCGTAGAGGTACGCGACGAGGGTTCCGCTCTCCTTGGTGGGCGTGATGGTCGTGTGCAGCTTCGCCGTACCGCGCACGTGCTGGGTGGTGGCGTACTTCTCCGACTGCCAGACGGCGGCCCAGCGGCGCGGGAGCAGGGGGATCGAGGCCATCGGGGGGACCTGGGCGACCTGGTCGAGGATGCTCGACAGGAAGATGATCCCGCCGTCCGCCCCGGAGTTGACGTTCGTGTGGATCGTGGTGGTGTCCGCGAGGGCGATCTTCCGGCTCGTCGCGGTGACCGACTTCCAGTCCGGGTAGTCCTCGTAGCCGCCCCCGGAACGGGACTTGAGGCGGACCGGCTGTTCGCGGTCGATGCCGTTGTCCGCGCCCTTGAGGTGGTGGTCGAACCAGCGCCCGGTGTCGGTCCACACGTCGTTGGGCAGCCCGAACAGTCCCGTCACCTCGGCGGTGGCGTGGTCGCCGGGGCGCAGCTGAAGCCTCTTGGGGACGGTCAGCTTCTCGTAGAAGTCCGCGTACTGGTTGGGCGGGAAGATCGTGTCGCCCCAGGCGTTGGCGAGCATGACCGCGGTGCCGTTGGCGTTGAAACGGTCGACGTAGGTCGCGGGGGAACGTTTCTTCCCCCAGGCGATCATCTCGTCCTCCCGGTCCAGATGGGAGGCGAAGAAGTCCTTGAAGATCTGTTGGAGTTCGGGGCTGGGGCGGCCGGTGAGCGTGCCCGCGCCGTTCAGCAGGGCGGCGGCCTGGGAGTGCTGGGTGCGGCCGGAGTAGATCGAGTCGATCAGGTCGGCCCAGCCGCTGAGTGCGGCGACCGCCCGGACCCGCTTGTCGTGCGCGGCGGCGAGCAGGCTGATGCCGGCCCCGTACGAGACGCCCGCCATGCCGATGTGTCCGGCGTCGGACGGGGTGTTGGCGAGCGCCCAGTCGATGACCCTGGACGCGTCGGCGATGTCGGGCGGTCCGGCGACCTCGATGTGTCCGCCGGACTGCCAGAAGCCGCGCACGTTGTAACTGACCACGACGTACCCGGCGTCGGCGAGCTTCTGGGCCTGGGCGAGGTACTCGATCTGGGGCAGGCCCCAGCTGGTGGGCAGGACGAGCAGTGGATAGCGGTCACCGGCGTCGGCGCCCGCGGGCATGACGACGTTCGCCTTGAGGGCGGTGCCGCCGTCGCCGGTGATGTCGACGAAGCGGACGCTGTTGGGGGCCGCCTGGGCGGCGGGGGCGAGCCCGAGGGCGCTACCGGCGACCAGGGTCGCGGAGACGGCGCCCACGGCGGTCGTACGCAGGGCCTTGCGAGGCAGTCCCACGGGTCACTCCTCACTCGTGTCAGTGCAAAGTGACCCGACGGTAACCGCGCACCCTTACCGCAGGTAACCCGTCGGTAAGTTACGTGGCAGTAACGATTGAGCGCTGAAGTTCTTCTGACGTGCGTCCGACCTCGGTCATACACAGCGGTGCAGGAGCTTGCAAACCGGAGGAAGGCCTGAACTCGGCCGTCTTGCGGGGCCGTAGAGCGCCCCGCAGGCTGGAACGCGTCCAGCACGTCGGGTAATGAGAAGGGAGGCGTTGTGACGCAAGTCGTGCCGGCCTCGGAACAGCCGGCGGCAGCGATGTCCGCCGAGGTGCGGCCGATCACGCTCGACGCAGCGGGCGTCTCCCTGTCCGGGCTGCTGGCCGAGCCGGAGCGGAGTGCGCCCCGTGCGGTCGTGGTCGCCCTGCACGGCGGCGGTATGAGCGCGGGTTACTTCGACGGGCAGGCGCATCCCGACCTGTCCCTGCTCGCGCTGGGAGCACGGCTCGGTTTCACCGTGCTCGCCCTGGACCGCCCCGGCTACGGCTACTCGGCCGCCCGGCTCCCGGACGGGCAGACGCTCGCCGAGCAGGCGGTGACGGTGAGCTCGGCGATCATGGAGTACGGCGAGCGGTATCCGACCGGTGCCGGTGTGCTGCTCGTGGGTCACTCGTACGGTGGAAAACTGGCCCTGCACCTGGCCGCCGACGGGTCCCTCGAGAGCCTCCTCGCCGTGGACGTGGCCGGGATCGGCCACCGGTTCGCCGTCGACCTGGGCAGCCTCGCCCAACTGCACGGCGTGCGGCAACGGCGGTTGAACTGGGGTCCGTTGACGTTGTATCCGCCCGGTACATTCCTGGCGAGCGAGCGGGTGGTGGCGCCGATGCCGCGCCGCGAGGCCGAGGGGGTCCGGGACTGGCCCCGGCTCTGTGACACGTTGCTGCCCCGGGTGCGGGTGCCGGTTCGGCTGACCTTCGCAGAGCACGAGGCCTGGTGGCGGAACACCGACGAAGACCTGGCCGACCTCGCCGGACGGTTCACGGGCGCGCCCCGCGTCCTGGTGGAGCGGCTGCCGGGCGCCGGACACAACAGCAGCCTGGGGTGGGCGGCACGGGCGTACCACCTGCGGGTGCTCGCCCACCTGGAGGAGACGCTGACGCCGCCGAGGCGGCTGCCCTGACATGACGTCGGCCGCAGGGGTACTGGCCTCGCTGCGCATCCGTAACTTCCGGCTGTTCGCCACCGGGCAGGTCGCCTCCGTCGCCGGTACGTGGATGATGGTGGTCGCCCAGGACTGGCTGGTCCTGGAGATGACCGGTGACTCGGGCACCGCCCTGGGCATCGTGACGGCCCTGCAGTTCACCCCCATCCTGCTGTTCACCCTGTACGGCGGGCGCCTGGCGGACCGCTACGACAAGCGGGCGCTGTTGACGGCCGCGAACTCGGCGGCCTGCGTGCTCGCGCTCGCGCTCGCGGTCCTCGTGCTCACGGATGCGGTGCGGCTGTGGTGGCTGTATGTCTTCGCCTTCGCTCTCGGCCTGGTCAACGCGGTCGAGGTACCGGCCCGGATGTCCTTCGTCAGCGAACTGGTCGGTGCCGAACTGCTGCCCAACGCCTCGGCGTTGAGCGCCGCGTACTTCAACGTCGCGCGCGTCGTGGGCCCTGCGGCCGCGGGGCTCCTCGTCAGCCTCCTGGGGACCGGATGGGTGATGCTGCTCAACGCCGTCAGCTATCTGGCCACGGTGGCCGCGCTACGGCGGATGGATCCCGGGGCACTGCACCGTACAGCGCGCACGGCGGACCGGTCGGGGGTCGGGGACGGACTGCGCTATCTGGCGGGTCGGCGTGACCTGGTGATCGCGCTGTCCCTGGTCGCGGTGATCGCCGTGGCCGGCATGAACTTCCAGCTGACGCTGCCGTTGCTGGCCAAGACCGTCTTCCACGCCGACGCCTCGTCCTTCGGGCTGGTCACCACGGCCTTCGCGGCGGGCTCCCTGACGGCCGCGTTCTCCGGCACCCTGCGCCGCAGCCGGCCGTCCGCCCGCCTCGTCGCCGGTTCGGCGGCGCTCTTCGGGGTGGCCGAGACGGCGACCGGCTGGGCGCCCACGTACCCGGCCGCCCTCGCCCTGCTGTTCCTCACCGGCTTCGCCACGACCCACTTCGCCCAGGCCGCCAACCACCGCGTCCAGATGGGCAGCGAGCCGAGCTACCGGGGTCGGGTACTGGCCCTGTACACGCTGATTCTGCAGGGCTCCACGCCTCTGGGCGCGGTACTGGTCGCCTGGCTCTCGGAACAGGCGGGAGCGCGGTCGGGCTTCGTGGTCGGGGGCCTGGTTTCGCTCGGGGCGGCGGGGGTGGCGCTGGTGGTGGGGGAGGGGGCGACGGTGTCGGGCGCCGACACGGCCGTACGGGAGAAGAAGGGGGCAAAGGAACGCGGGGTCGCCTCTTGAGCGGCGCCGTGCACCACGGGGCGGAACCACCCGGCGTCACAACCCCCCGAACCGCAAGCCCACCCCGCACACCGTCACGACAACGCCCGGCTCTCCCAACTTGCCGCGCAGGGCGCTGACATGGGTGTCCAGAGTGCGCGACGCGCGGGACGACGGCGCATGCCAGACCTCCCGCAGAAGCCGGTCCAGGGCGACCACGGTACGCGCTTCGCGGGTCAGGCAGCGCAGCAGATCGAACTCCTTGCGGGTGAGGTCCACCGTCCGCCCGTGCACCCGCACCTCGCGGGCCCGCGCGTCCAGGTGCAGGGCGCCGAGCGTCACCGTGGCCGGGGACGGGCCGGGCAGTCCTCGCCGGCTCAAGGCCTCGATCCGGGCGAGGAGCTCCTGGAAGTCGTACGGCTTGGCCAGGCAGTCATCGGCGCCGACGCGCAGGCCGAGTACCCGCTCGACCGGCCCGGCGCCGTAGGCGAGGAGGATGACCGGGGTGGGGGCTGTCTCCCGGATCCGGCGGCACACCCGCAGGCGTCGAGGTCCGGCAGCCGCAGGTCGAGCAGGATCAGATCCGCCTCACGGTGCGCCGCCAGGGCCGCCCGCCCGGTGCCGACCGTCATCGTGCGGTAGGCGTTGCGCCGCAGCTCCCGTACCGGCGAGTGCGCCCGGGCGCGCGGGCTCTCGGCCACCAGAATGCGCATGGGACTCCTCTCAGCCGGTCCGGGGCCTGCCCGGGACCGCGGCCAGCAGATCGCGGGTGTAGGGGTGGGCGGGGGCGTGGAACAGGTCGTCCGCGGTCGCGCTCTCCACGACGCGTCCGGCCCGCATCACCGTCACGCGGTGCGCGATCTGCCGTACGACGGCCAGATCGTGGGAGACGAACAGGTAGGCCACGCCTGTGTCGGCCTGCAGCTCCGCGAGCAGTTCGAGGATCTGGGCCTGCACCGAGACGTCGAGGGCCGAGACCGGTTCGTCGCAGACGACCAGGTCGGGCGAGAGCGCCAGCGTTCGGGCGTGATCGAGGAATGACGCTGCCTTGGCCGGGTCGCGGCCGATGATCACGACCGTGTCGCCCCGTTCCAGCCGCAGCTCGGCGAGTCCGCGGCCGATGCCGTCGGTCCCGCCGGTGACGACCACGGTCTTGGGCGCGTCGGGCGCCGGAGCGTTCATGGGTACCCCTCTTCCCTCCGTAAGCGGTCCAGCGCGCACGCCCGTGCAGGTCCAACTCCCTTGATCCGCCCGGCATTTCCGGAACGTGACCCGAACCTGTATTCCGCCGCCGTCACACGACGCTCAGGGCTTCGCCCGATGCGACGTGCGCGTCGGTGCAGGTGCCGGTGCCGGCAGGGGCTCCTGCGCCGCCCGCGTCACGTCCGCGACCAGTTCGACCACGTCCGGGCCGTACGCCTGCGAGTTGACCACCTTCAGCAGCAGGACGAAGGACTTGGTGCCGTGCTTGCGGGCCAGCCGCTCGTGGTTGCGGGCGAGGTAGCGGGTCGCGGCCTGGTTGGTGATCGCGCGCTGCCCGCAGAAGAGGAACACCGGCCGTGCCTCGCGCCGTTCACCCGCGGTGAGGCGGGCCAGCAGGACGTACTCCGTAACGCCGGGATCCATGGGGTAGCGCTCACTGCCGATCTGGAACGCGCCCCGGTCCGGGCCCGGTTCCGGGTCGATGTTGACTCGCACGCCGGGCAGCATCGCCGCCATGTGGGCCAGCATGCGCCGGTTGGAGCCGGGGCCGCCGACGCAGAACTCGGTGCGTTCTCCGAAGCTCTGCTGGACGTTGTCCTGAGTCACCATCTGCACGTGCGCCCCGCAGTCCTTGATCAGCGCGGCGAGCTCCAGCAGGGCGAACACGTCGAACCGGTGGACCGCGGGCTCGGAGGTGGCCGGGTCGCGGTTGACGACGAGCAGGGACTCCGAGTTCTGCGGCAGCCCGAGGAACGCCTGCTTGCGGCGGAGCTTGCGCCTCCAGAGGTAGGTGCGGGCCAGCCAGCCGATCGCGGCACTGAGGCCGGCCGCGATCACGCCCAGGACGATGTTGCGCACGTCGTCATTCATGGGCGCGCATGGTAGCGGGCGCAGGGAAACCGTGTTCGAGGTGATGCCGGCGCGCAGGTGTGTGATCCTGACGGGGGCATGGCAATGGATTAGGCTGCGCGAACCGGTTCCTGACTGGAGGTGCGGATGCGTCGCCCTGTCGTGCGGAAACTGACGGTCCTGGCGGTGTCCGCCGCCGTGGTGTCGGTGGGGGCCGCGGCGCCCCCGGCCCCCACGACGGCACCGGCCGAGAAAGTCCCGGTCGCCGTCGGTCACGGCGGCGCGGTCGCGAGCGTCGACGCGGACGCCTCCGCGGCCGGGATCGAGGTGCTGAGGAAGGGCGGCAACGCCGTCGACGCGGCCGTCGCCACCGCCGCCGCACTGGGCGTCACCGAGCCCTACTCCGCCGGCATCGGCGGAGGCGGCTACTTCGTCTACTACGATGCCAGGTCCCGTACCGTGCAGACCATCGACGGCCGCGAGACCGCGCCGCTGACCGCCGACTCGGACCTCTTCCTGGAGAACGGCAAGCCACTCGCCTTCGCCGACGCCGTCAGCAGCGGCCTCGGCGTGGGCACCCCGGGCACGCCCGCCACCTGGCGGACGGCACTCGACAAGTGGGGCAGCAAGCGGCTCGCCACCCTGCTCGCGCCCGCCGAGCGGCTGGCCCGCGACGGCTTCACCGTCGACGCCACCTTCCGCGCGCAGACCGCCGCCAACGAGACCCGGTTCCGCTACTTCCCCGACACCGCCGAGCTGTTCCTGCCGAACGGTGAACTCCCCGTCGTCGGCTCCACCTTCAAGAACCCCGACCTCGCCCGCACCTACGCGGAGCTGGGCAGGAAGGGCGTCGGCGCGATCTACCGCGGCGACATCGGCGACGACATCGTCGACACCGTCGACAAGCCGCCGGTGGACCCGGCTTCGGGCTGGAACGCCCGGCCCGGCGACCTGTCCGAGAAGGACCTGGCTGCCTACGACGCCAAGCTCCAGGCGCCCACGAAGACCACGTACCGCGGCCTCGGCGTCTACTCCATCGCCCCCTCCTCCTCCGGCGGCACCACCGTCGGCGAAGCCCTCAACATCCTGGAGAGCACCGACCTTTCGAAGGCGAGCGACATCCAGTACCTGCACCGCTCCATCGAGGCGAGCCGGATCGCGTTCGCCGACCGCGGGCGCTGGGTCGGCGACCCCGCCTTCGAGGACGTACCGACGCAGGAACTGCTGTCCCAGCGGTACGCCGACTCCCGCGCGTGCCTGATCAAGGACGAAGCCGCGCTCACCAGCCCGCTAGCGCCCGGCGATCCGCGGAATCCGGCGGCCTGCGCCGCGGGCGGGACGGCGGCGCCGACGACGTACGAGGGCGAGAACACCACCCATCTGACGGTGGCCGACAGGTGGGGCAACGTCGTCGCCTACACCCTCACCATCGAGCAGACCGGCGGCAGCGGCATCACGGTCCCCGGCCGCGGGTTCATCCTCAACAACGAGCTGACCGACTTCTCCTTCGCCCCGGCCAACCCGGCCGTGCACGACCCGAACCTGCCCGGTCCGGGCAAGCGGCCACGGTCGTCGATCTCGCCGACGATCGTGCTCGACCGGCACAACAGGCCGGTGGTGGCGCTGGGTTCGCCCGGCGGCGCGACCATCATCACCACCGTGCTGCAGACCCTGACCGGCTTCCTCGACCGCGGGCTGCCGCTCGTCGACGCGATCGCCGCGCCGCGCGCAAGTCAGCGCAACGCCGCCCAGACCGAGCTCGAACCCGGGCTGTACGACAGCGAGTCGAGGAAGCGGCTGGAGGCCCTCGGGCACTCCTTCCGGCTCAACCCGGAGATCGGCGCGACCACGGCTGTGTAGCGGCTGCCGGACGGGAAGTGGCTGGCCGCGGCGGAGAAGGTACGGCGGGGCGGCGGCTCGGCGATGGTGGTACGGCCGTAGCCGTCACTGGCGTGTGCCGGCGGTCGTACGGAAGTCGAGCCGCCGCTCCGTCACGTCCACCGTCACCCGGTCGCCTTCCGAGACGCTGCCCTCGAGAAGCAGCCGGGAGAGCTGGTTGTCGACCTCGCGCTGGATGGTGCGGCGCAGCGGGCGGGCGCCGTACTCGGGCTGGTAGCCCTGGCGGGCCAGCCAGTCCACGGCCGCGTCGGTGAACTCGACGGCGATGCCCTGCGCGTGCATCAGCCGCCGGGTCCCCTCCAGCAGCAGGTTGGTGATCCGGTACAGCTGGTCCTCGCTGAGCTGGCGGAAGATGACGATCTCGTCGATGCGGTTGAGGAACTCCGGGCGGAAGTGCTCGCGCAGCGGACGCATGACCTGCTCGCGGCGCGCCTCCTCGTCGGCCTCGGCGCCGCCCGGCCCGAAGCCGATGCCGGCGCCGCGCCGGGTGATCGCCTCGGAGCCGAGGTTGCTGGTCATCACGATGACCGTGTTGGTGAAGTCGACGGTGCGGCCCTGGGCGTCGGTCAGCCGGCCGTCGTCGAGGACCTGCAGGAGGATGTTGAAGACGTCCGGGTGCGCCTTCTCCACCTCGTCCAGCAGGAGCAGTGAGTACGGGTGCCGGCGTACGACCTCGGTGAGCTGGCCGGCCTCCTCGTGGCCGACATAGCCGGGCGGGGCGCCGATCAGCCGGCTGACGGTGTGCCGTTCCTGGTACTCGCTCATGTCGAGCCGGACCATGCGGTCCTCGCTGCCGAACAGGGCCTCGGCGAGGGCCCGTGCCAGCTCCGTCTTGCCGACCCCTGTCGGGCCGAGGAACAGGAAGCTGCCGATCGGCCGGTCCGGGCTGGAGAGCCCGGCGCGCGAGCGCAGCACCGCGTCGGACACCACCCGGACCGCCTCCTCCTGGCCGACGACCCGCTGGTGCAGATGCTCCTCCAGACCGAGCAGCCGGTCCTTCTCCTCCTCGGTGAGGCGGCTCACCGGGATCCCGGTCAGCCGGGACACCACCTCCGCGATCGCCTCCTCGGTGACCTCCAGATGCTGCCCCTCGTCGGCCTCGTCCTCGCCGGCGGCGTCGGCGATCCGCTGCTTCAGCTCCGTGATCCGGTCGCGCAGCTGCATGGCCTGCTCGTACTGCTCGTCCGCGACCGCCTGGTCCTTGTCCCGGGCCAGCTGCTCGGCCTCCCGCTCCATGGCCCGGACGTCCGTGCCCTTCGTACGGGCCCGCAGCCGCACCCTCGCCCCGGCCTGGTCGATCAGGTCGATGGCCTTGTCGGGCAGGCGGCGGTCGGTGAGATAGCGGTCGGACAGCTCGACGGCGGCGACCAGGGCCCCGTCGGTGTAGCGGACCTGGTGGTGGGCCTCGTAGCGGTCGCGCAGCCCGCGCAGGATCTCGATCGCGTCCGTGGTGGTCGGCTCGGGGACCAGGATCGGCTGGAAGCGGCGGGCCAGCGCCGCGTCCTTCTCGATCCGTCGGTACTCCTCCAGCGTGGTGGCCCCGACGATGTGCAGCTCCCCGCGGGCCAGGGCCGGTTTGAGGATGTTCCCGGCGTCCATCGAGCCGCCCTCGCCGCCCCCGCCGGCGCCGACGACGGTGTGCAGCTCGTCGATGAAGATGATCAGCTCCTCGGAATGGGCGCGGATCTCGCCCACGATGTTGTTCATCCGCTCCTCGAAGTCGCCCCGGTAGCGGGTACCGGCGACCACGCCCGTCAGGTCCAGGGCGACCACCCGGCGGCCGGTCAGCACGTCGGGCACGTCGCCGTCGGCGATCCGCTGGGCCAGGCCCTCCACGATGGCGGTCTTGCCGACGCCCGCGTCACCGATGAGCACCGGGTTGTTCTTGCCGCGCCGGGAGAGCACCTCGATGGTCTGCTCGATCTCCTCGTCCCGGCCGATCACCGGGTCGATACGCCCCTGGCGGGCCAGGTCGGTGAGATCGCGGCTGTACTTGTCGAGCGTCGGGGTCGCGGCGGCCCGCGGTCGCTCCGTACGGACCGGTGCGGAATCCGGCGCTTCGGCCGGCAGACCTCCGGGCGCGAATCGGGCCGCGTTGAGGATGTGTCCGGCGGCGGAGTCCGGGTTGGCGGCCAGGGCGCTGAGCACGTGCTCGGGGCCGATGTAGCCGGTGCCGCTCGCGCGGGCCAGGTCGTGCGCGTCCAGCAGGGCACGCTTGACGGCCGGGGTGAGGGACAGCGACGTGGGCGACGGGACCTCGCCCTGCGGGTGCTGGACCGGGCCGGAGCGCTCGTCTATCTGCGACGCCAGCGAGTCGGGATCGGCGCCGGAGCGGCTGAGCAGGCTGCGGGTCGGTTCGGTGGCGAGGGCGGCCCGCAGCAGGTGCTGGGTGTCCAGGTCCCGGCTGCCGTGCTCGGCGGCGTACTGGGCGGCGCCGCGTACGAGTTCCCTGGCCGGCTGGCTGAGCAGCTGGCCGATGTTGATCTGGCGTGGGCCGGGGCGTGGGCCGCTGAAGAAGCGGGCCAGGAACTCGCCGAAGGGGTCTGAGTTGAAGCCCTCGGGGCCGGGGAAGCCGCTGGTCATCTCAGTTCCGTTTCGCTGATCGACATGCCGGGTGCACGAGTGCCCTTGCGCTGCGCGGCTATGCGTGGGTGTGCTTCTAACACCCTGGCACGATCGGTTGCGGGCGGCATGTTCTCGGGCGCCTACGGTCCGGGGGCTCGATCGAGTTGTGCGAGTGCGGGTTGTCGGGGGGGCTTGTCGCGCAGTTCCCCGCGCCCCTGGGGGGCGTGCCCCTGAGGGCGCTAATTCCTTGCCGTCAGGATGCGGGGCCCTGCCTGCGTGATCGCTACCGTGTGTTCCGTGTGGGCTGCGCGGGAGCCGTCGTTGGTGCGGAGGGTCCAGCCGTCGGGGGACGTGTGGTAGTCGTCCTTGCCGCCTGCGATCAGCATCGGCTCGATGGCCAGGACCATGCCGTGGCGCAGGGGGAGACCGCGGCCGGGGCGGCCCTCGTTCGGGACCGGGGGGTCCTCGTGCATCCGGCGGCCGACGCCGTGGCCGCCGAAGCCGTCCGGGATGCCGTACCCGGCCGCGCGGCACACCGAGCCGATGGCGTGGGCGATGTCGCCGATGCGGTTGCCGACGACCGCTGCCTCGATGCCGGCGTTCAGGGCCCTCTCGGCGGTGTCGATCAGTCGTAGGTCGGCCGCGCGGGGCGTGCCCACGACGAAGCTGATCGCCGAGTCGCCGACCCAGCCGTTCAGTTCGGCGCCGCAGTCGATGGAGACCAGGTCGCCGTCGCGCAGGCGGTGGCGGGTCGGGATGCCGTGCACGATCGCGTCGTTCACCGAGGCGCAGATGACGGCGGGGAAGGGGGTGGGTGCGAACGAGGGGCGGTAGCCGAGGAAGGGGGAGGTCGCCGCCGCCTCGCGCAGCACCTCGCGGGCCACCTCGTCCAGCTCCAGCAGGGAGACGCCGACGTCCGCGGCCGCTCGTACGGCGGTCAGTGCCCGCCCGACGATCCGGCCCGCCTCGCGCATGGCGTCGATTGATGTGTCCGTCTTCAGCTCGACCATGCCAATTACTATACCGGTATTAGAATGACGGCATGGTGCGCACCCCGTTGACCCCGGAAGAACGTGAACGCGGCGAGCGGCTCGGACGGCTGCTGCGTGAGGCCCGCGGTGGCCGCAGCATGGCGGACGTCGCGGCGAACGCGGGTATCTCCGCGGAGACGCTCCGCAAGATCGAGACCGGCCGTGCCCCGACTCCGGCCTTCTTCACGGTGGCCGCGCTGGCCGGAGCCCTGGGTCTGTCGATGGACGAACTGGCCGGAGCGTGTACGTCGGCAGCGGTGTGATGTCACTGTTGGGGTCCGGGTGATCTGAGGCTTCCGCGTTCCCTCTGAAAACTCCCCGTAGCGAGCCTGTAACACGGCTGGTGTTGTCTACGGAACCGGAGCGCTCCGGTCTTGCGGGGGTTGAGCGATGACAGTGGATCAACTCCCCGGTCAGGTGCGGGAGTTCGCGAACTACCTGGACGGCCTGCTGGCGCGCCTGGATCAGGGCGGCGGGTGGTGTGCCGTGTTCTGGCAGCGCGACCCCGAGGGCATGCAGGCCTGCCTCGACGGGCGTGAAGTGCCGCCGTGGGACGTCGTGGAGGCGCTACTGCAGGACCTCGCCGCGGAGTACGGCCCCGGCGTCGCCGGCCCGGAGAAGGAACAGGCCCGCTCCCTGCACGCCGCCGCACTCCTCGCGTACGACGCCACGCTCGGCGGCCGGGACGCCCTCGGGGACCGGCTCGACGTCATGCTCCGCGAGCAGCGCTACGCCGCCGAACGGCTCGCCGAGCTGGGGCGGTTGCTCCATACCGCCACCACCCGGCAGGACGCCGACGCCATCCGCCTGGACCTCGCCTGGGCCCGCGACGACCATGAACGCGCGACCGCACGGTGTGCCGAACTCCGGTCCCGTATGGAGGAGTTGGAGCGACGGGCGGTGGGCGGTCAGGTGCACGGCATGCAGGCGATCCGGCCGCGGAACACAGGGGAGGGCCCTGTGCTGCACGCCGGGACCGACTCGTACGGCTCCCAGACCCGGCCCCGCCCGCAGCCGGCCCCGTCCCCGCACCCCCCCTCCGGCCACCCGGCCGCACACTCCGCCTCCGGCTACCCGGCCCCGCACCCCGCCCCCGGCCACCCGGCCTCCGCCCCGTCCGCGCAGCCCACCGGCTTCACCCCGGCCGCCGCTGCCCCGCAT
>NZ_JBQQCE010000247.1:0-14062 GCF_052245645.1 Streptomyces sp. KR55
TTCAAGTGGACCAAGACCGCCGACGAGATCCTCAAATCCCTCGCCGACTACCTCACCAAGATCGCTACACCGGCCACCAAAAACCAGCATGAGACTTAAGCCCAGGATTTCAGGCGCATCACACTAGGGTACGCCGCACGATGCCTTGCGGAACTGCTGGAAGAACGCGGTGACGTGGAGGGCGCGATTGCGGCATACCGGCAGGCTGACGAACCTGCCACCTACGACCCCAACTCGGCTGTCCAGCTCGCGCAGCTGCTGGCCCGGCATGGTCGGGGGAACGAAGCGATCGAGGTAATGCGCCACCAGGCCGACGCCCGCAACGGGGACGACTGGATCCTCCATACTCTGTCCGACCTTTACCTCGACCAGGGCCGCCCCGAGGACGGCCTGGCGCATCTCGACGCCCTCGCCGCCGCCCGCGGGGGCAAGGAGGACTGGGACCTCTTCTGGATACGACTTCCGCTGACGGCCGCCTGCGACCGGGTTGACGAAGCGATTGAGCGGGCCCGGGCTCACCCCGAGAGCGGCACGTCATATGCGGCACCGCATATTGCCGAGCTGCTGGCCAGCGCCGGACGCACCGAGGAGGCCGTCGCGGTCCTGCGACCCCACTCCCCCGCAAACAGCCACGACCTGGCCGGGTACCTCATTGACCTCGGCCGCATCGAAGAGGCCGTGGCCGTCCTGCATCAGGACAAACCCCGTCCGCCGCAGCCCTCGACCACCGCCGCTTGGAGCGAGGAACCCCCGTTCTGAAGATCTGCCTGGCGCAACCCGAGAGCTGGTCGGCCCGCCGTCTTGACCGCGTCACAAGGAGCCCTGCCTCTGAGCGGGCTGTTTGGCGGTATGACGGGCTTCGAGGTACGCGGTCCAGAGTCGGAAGAGCCGAGGAACAGGGTGCCGGTCAGGCGGACGTGGGCTCGTAGCTGACGAGGTGGCAGGGCAGCCCTCGGCTTGGCCGAGAAGGGCTTGGAGCTCGGCCTCGTCGGCGGCGAGGCCCCAGCGCAGCTTCGTGCCGACCCAGGTCGCGGCGTAAGCGCAGTGGTAGGAGGCGTCCGGGGGTAGCCACTCGGCCGGGTCCTTGCCTGCCTTGGACCGATTGGAGGCCGCGGTGACGGCGATCAAGTTCTCTGGGCTGTCCTGGTCGTTCGCGTACGCCTCGCGCTGGGCCGGGCTCCACGGGGTCTGTTCGGAGTCGTAGACCTCCAGGTGGTCTTCACCGGAGAGATCATCGCTGCACGGGTGGTGTGCGCCCCGCGTCGAGGGCCCGTCGGCGGGCCTGGAGGTAGGTGGTCCAGTCGGTTCCTGTTCGGCGACGCCATTGCTGCGCGGTGATGACGTGCATGCCGAGAAGCGGGGCGAGTACGGCGGGCGGCATGTCTTGGGCGAGCTGGAGGAGCGCGGTCGCGCGCGAAGGCCGGATTGGGATGCCGTGTGCTGCGAGTGCGCGTGAGAGGGGGCCGGTGGAGCGGTGGGTGCCTGGCCGGATTCCTGGGAAGAGCCAGTTGCTGGAGGTGTTCGCGGCCCAGCCGTGCTGCGGCTGTTCCTCGGCGAGCCGGTTCAGCAGGTGGCCCAGGGGGTTTGGGAGGCGGATGGGAGTGTCGTCGAGACGCAGGGTGGTGTGCCCGTCGGTGTTGCCCAGGTGTGCGGTGGTGAGGGTGACGATGCCGCTGAGGTGCTGCCCGAACAGCAGGAGGAGGGAGCCGGCCACGCGTACGTCCAGGGGTAGTTCCTCGTCGTGAAGGCACTGCTGGAGGAGGTCCCAGTGGGTGTCTTCGTCCATCGTCTCAGGCTCGGCCTTGCTGCGATGGGGGACCGTTAGCGGAGTGCAGTGCCCTCGACGGGCTGCCCAGACGATGAAGTCGCGCGTCTCGTATCGGGTGGTGGGCCCGCCCGCGAGCCACTGGTCGATGTGGTGCTGCGTGGCTTTGTCCAGGCTCAGGCCGAGGGCGGCGAGATGCTGCAGGAAGTCGACGGCGGCGTTCACGCGGGTGGAGGACCAGGTTGTACGGCCCCGGGTGCTGGGGATGCGGGCTGCTCGGCGTCGGGCGCGGGGCAGTACGGACCAGCGGACGTAGGGCCGAAGCAGCGGTGCGTGCTGCGGATGGCGTGCCACCATGCGGGCAAGGTGCCGTTCGATGCCAGCCAGATACTCGTCGCGTACGGGGAGAATGCCGTATGCGACGAGGAGGCTGCGGAGGTAGTCCGTGCTCTGCGCGCCGCCCCGTCCCGTTGAGACGGCGAGGGTGCCGAGGTCGGCGTGGGTGAGTGCCCGGCCGGAGGCTGCGATGTCGTGCAGGAGACGTGCCGATTCCGAGGTCCGCAGCCATGTGAGGACCGTTCGTGGTAACTCGGCGGTCAGCAGGGCCTGGCGCAGGGGTTCAAGCTGGGCTCCGGGCTCGAGCGGCAAGTCGTTGAAGAGGGTGGTGAGGTGGTCGGCGACCGCACAGCGGTCGCAGAAGTCGCCGGTGACGGGGCTGCTGGCGGCGCCGCAGCCGGCCCTGGCAAGATTTCCGTGAAGCTGCGGTGTGCCACCGTGCGCCCGTGACGCTCCGTCATGGGCAGCGGCGTCGGAGCAGGGCCATGAGGATGACGCGGTGGCGGAGCAACCGGACCCCTGCACGTCCGGCCATGATCCGCTTCTGGAGCTTCAGATCGGTGATGCGGCCTTCGTTGACGCCGGAGCTGAACGGGGTGGTAATGCCCTGCACTACTGCGGGCTGGTCCTCGCGGATGGCCTTGGCCAGGCTGGCCAGGGCTGGGAGGCGGGCGGTCGTGAGTTGCTCGAGCCAGTCCGGCAGCGAGGAGGCGTCGCGGGCATCGAGCATGGCGGCGAACTGACGCACCAGATCGTGGGTGCGGTCCAGCTCCGGGCAGTGCTCAAGCAGCCGCCTGAGCCCTTCGGCTGCGTGCAGGCTGCGCCGGGCTGGCGCCGTGGTGATCCAGCGGGCGACTTCCCGGGGCGAGGGCGGCCGCTCGCGCGGCGTGTTGATCAGCAGGCCGCGACGCAGCGGTGCGACGGCCATCTTGACCCGCTGGTAGTGGCCGCGGTAGCCCTTGGCGACGATCTCCTGGTGCAGCACCGTTGCGGTGTGCTCGCCCTCCTCCCACCGCTGCCGCAGATACTCCAGGCACGGGTCGAGACTGGTGGGCCGGCGGGTCCGGGTAGTTCGTACACATTCCTGCCAGGTGGCTGCTCGGGCATACTTGCGCACGGTGCGCCGGTTCAAGCCCAGCTCACGGGCTGCAGCGTTGAGCGAGCGACCGGTGCCGGTCACCGCGTGCACCGCCTCGAACAGCCGCTTCGCGTGGCGGCGGGCGGGGGTGTCTGCCTGGTCGGACGGTCCCGCTGGGTTCGCTGCTGGCGGTGCCAGTTCGGGCTCGGGTACTGCGGCGGGTAGGCAGCCGCGGTGGGCGGCGGCGATGTCCCCGATCCGCTTCGACAGCCCCTGCCACAGGTGGAAGCGGTCGCTGACCTGCACCGCTTCCGGGGCGCCGTCGGTGATGCCTTGGCGGTAGACCAGCGAGCCGTCCCGGCAGACCACCTCAACACCGGGGTGCGTCCGCAGCCAGGCGGCCAGCTGCTCGGCGTCGCGCCCGGCCCACAGCTCGATCGGCAACCGGGTGTCGGCATCCACCAGCAGGGTTCCGTAGACGTCCGCGTACAGCGCGAAGTCATCCACGCCCAGCACCCGTGGAGTCGCTGCTGACGGAAGCGGCAAGCGCATCAAGTGAAACAGCACGCTTGTCCGCGACAGCGGCACCTTCAGGATCTGCAGCAGCCGGGAGCCGCCGCGGCCGGCGAGTAGCACCCCGGCCATCTCCACCAGGTGCTGCAGCAACGGGCTGCGGCGCTGGTAGCGCGTCGTCAGCCCCGCGACCTGCTCGGCAAACGTCCGCCGACCGCAGTCCGGACTGTCACAGAACAACCGCCGCACCGACAGCCCAATCAGCACCGGGCGCCCACCGAAAGCAACATCGGCCAGCGTGCGGCAATAGCGACTGTGCACCCGCGCAGAACCGAGACCGCAGTCCGGACACGCCACCGTCAACTCGCGGGTGCAGGCTGCGATGCGGACCACGCCGTCCGCCACCCACACTCGTTCCACCCGCACCACATCGAGGTGCGGAGACACGATCCGTACGAGGTCATCACACTCGCCGAGAGTGCCGCTGCCCATGACGGAGCGTCACGGGCGCACGGTGGCACACCGCAGCTTCACGGAAATCTTGCCAGGGCCGCTGAAGTGCAGAGCCGCGTACGTTTGAACGTGCAGAGGTGTTAGGCGACTTCGTTCTCTCGCTCGATGGCCATGAGGCGGTTCTTCAGTCTGTAGCTCGGGCCGTTGATGGAGATCACTTCGCAGTGGTGCAGGAGGCGGTCGAGGATGGCGGTGGCGAGGACCTCGTCGCCGAAGACCTGGCCCCACTCGCTGAAGGTTGTGATCCGGGCCCAGCAGACGGTCGGCCTCGACCACCCCCGTGCCCGCGCCGCTCCCTGACCGAGTTGCGCGAGGCGCATGAGGGGACCATCCCGGCGCTGCTGGCGTAGGCAGTCGTACGACGGTGCAGGCCCGCCTGGGCGGTTCCGGGCGGGCCTGCCTGGTTTCCGGCGCCCTTCGTCGGTCAGTCCGGAAGGTCGGAGCCGACGAGCCGCCGCCATTCGGCGGCGGCGCCGGCCGGGTCCATGGCGTGGGCGGTGTCGATGGCCGAACGGCACGCGGCGGCCAGGTCCATGGCGCCCTCCTCGAGGCACATCGCGAGGGCGTGTGCGAAGGGTGCCACGGCATCCGCCGCCGCACCGCTCTTCAGCAGGGCCGTTCCGCAGCGGGTGAGCGCGTGGACGACTTCCCGCCAGTGCTCGCCCGGGTCATATCCGTACAGTTCGTGGTAGATGCCGAGGGCCGCCTTCGCGGCCGACAGGGCGTCGGGCAGGCGGCCGGTGTCCTGGAGGTTCGTGGAGAGGTCGGCGAGGGCCCGGGCGGCCCGGGGACCCGCCGACGGGTCGGTGCGCCACAACTCGTAGCGGATCGTGGCCTCTTCGCTGCGGGCGTCCGCCGCCGCCGCGTGGTCGCCGGTCTCGGAGTGGCAGGTTGCCTGCTGGTTCAGCATGTCGGCCAGCATCGGGAGGAGCTGCCGGTCTCCCCGCGCCTGCTCGCGCGCGATGCCGGTCGCTTCGTTGAGGGCCTCGGCCGCGTCCGCGTGGCGGCCGATGAGGTGCAGGCACGAGGACCGGTTGAAGAGGCTCTGTGCCAGGCTGATGCGCAGCCCCGGCTCGGTGGCGGACGCCCGGCGCAGGATGTCGGCGGCTCGGGCGGCCGCTTCCGCGCCCTCGGCGGGCTCGTCGGTCTCGGCGAGGTTGGCGGAGTGGGCGACGAGGACGGTGGCCAGTATCAGCGGCAGGTTGGGATCGTCCGGGGACGGGGTGAGGGCCTGGAGGGTGTCCAACGCGAGGCCGCTGGCGCGTTTCGCCAGGGCGAGCCGGCCCGTGGCGGCGAGAGCGACGGACACCTGGCGCAGGCTGAGGGCGAAGTGGCTCGGCAGCGGGGTCCCCGACGGCCGGGGGCGGGCCCGCAGGCGCTCCGCCTCGCGCAGGGCGTCCTCGGCACGATCCTCGCCGAAAGCCAGGTAGCCGACGTAGGTGGCGTGCACCTGCTCGTACAGCTCGGGACGGTCGCGGCGCACCGGCTCGCCCCGCTCACCGAGGGCCAGCTCCACCGCGTCGCGGATGAGGCCCAGGGCCGTGCTGTGGTGGCCCAGCGCCGTGTGGCCCACAGCGGCGTTGTTGAGCGCCATGACCGCTCGCTCCGTCGGATCCAGTCCCTGGTAAGGGGAGCTGAGCCGCTGCCACAGGTCGGCGGCCTCCAGCCAGGTGGCGACCTCGACGGGCCGGTCGTGCAGGGCGCTGTGGACCTGGGCCTTCGTATCGGCCAACAGGGCCCGCTCGGCGATCAGTTCGTCGCGGACCTCGGCGGGCAACCCGGTGAGGAAGGCCTCTGCCCGGGTGCAGCAGGCGAGGGCCTCGACCGGATCCGCTGATCCTTCCAGCACCTGTGCGTAGCGGCCCAGGGCGATCAGGTAGCGCCTTGCCGCCTCCGGGTCCGTGCCCGCGCCCGCCTGCCGGCGCAGCAGGTCGGTCTCCTGACGGGCGTAGGGGCGGGCCTGGGTGAAGCGGCCCAGTCGGCACAGTGTCAGGACGAGCCGGTCGAGGAGGGGCCGCAGTTGTTCCTCGTCCGTTGCCGGTCCCGTCGGCGTGCGCAGCCGCACCGCCTCGCACAGCGCGTCCACGGCCTCGTCCTGCCGGCCCAGCCCCAGCAGCAGCTGGGCCTGCTGATCCAGCTGCATGGCCAGCTCGGCCTCGCTGCCGGGTGCGGACCGGAAGGCTTCCACAGCCTGTGTGCAGACGTCCAGCGCTTCTTCCCTGCGCCCCAGCTGGGTGAGGCTCATGGCATGCAGCATGTGCGCGAAACCCCGCTGCCGGGCGTCGCTGCGGACGATCCCGTGTGCGCCACGGCGGTATCCGGCGACCGACAGGGCGGCCGACGCCTCGTCGGACACACCGCCGGTGATGCGCATGCTGCCGTCCGCGTTCTGTGTGACCTGCTGCCGCATGCCCGCCTCGGGGAGGATCTGGGTGTTGGTGACCGCCCAGGCGAGGGTCTCGTCGGAGAGCATCGGCAGGCTCGCGGTGTGCTCGATCTGGTCGAGGAGCGCATACACCGGATGCCCGAAGTGCGCCTGCGACCTCGCGGCTCGCACGGCTTCCCGCAGCGCCGTCATCTGGCCGAATGAAGCGATGTCGCCCTCGTCGGGATGGGCGGCGAAGTGGGCGGCCTCCGGCGGATCGGCGCAGTGTGCGGCGGCGGACACGATGCGGGTCAGCAGGTCGCCATCGTCGGCGCAGGCCGTGACGAGGAGGAACTCGGCGATCCGGTCGGGCTGCACCGAGCCGCAGTAGGCGTCCGCGGCAGGCGGGTACAGCTCGTGCAGCCAGCGGGCGGCGATCAGGCCGCGGTCGGAGCCGCCGACTCCCAAGGTGTCCAGCAGCGCGACGGCCTGTGCCTGGTCGGCCACGGTGACGAGGTGCAGGGCGGCGACCGCCGAGCGCAGGGTCGTACGGTCGAATCCGCGCAGCCCGCAGCGCCGGGCGGCCAGGGTCCAGTACGACTCCTCGTGGCGCAGCAGGGTGCGTTCCACCGGTTCGCCGCGGACGGTGTCGAGGGGGACGGCCTGCTGGAGCAGCAGGGTGAGTGCGGTCATCTGGATGCCGAGCGCCGAGTTGGCGCGGTGGTGGGTGTCCGCGGGCGGCGGCGCGATCCGCTCGGCGAAGGCGGCCCAGTCCGGTCCCCGGTGGCCGGGGACGGCGGGCAGGGCCCGGGCGATGTCATGCAGGGACCGACGGAAGGAGGCGTCCCAGTCCTCGTCGGTCGGTGCCAGCGGTTCCAGTGCCAGCGCCGGTGCCTCGGCGAGCAGGTCCCGCACCGCGGCGTCCGTCTCCTCCAGTGCCTCCGCCCAGACACCGCGTTCGCGCGCGAGCAGCAGCAACCGGACCGGGCCCTGCGTGGACCGGGCCTGCCGCAGCAGGGCCCGCACCTGGTGCGGGTGGTTCTCCGCGTAGTCCACCGCCAGCAATAGCGGGCCGCGGGCCCGGGCGACGGGGGAGAACCGTTCCTCGGTGACCGCGTCGTCGGTCAGTGGCCGACGCAGCAGACCGGCGGTCCAGCCGTGGTCCCGCTGCCGGGCCAGGAACCATCGGGCGAGGCGGCTCTTGCCCTCCCCGCCCTGGCCGGTCACGATCAGTACCGACGTGGCCTCCGGGCCCGCGCACCAGTCGGCCAGCCGAGCACACACCGCCTCGCGCCCGTGGAAGGAGACGGTCTCGGAGTCGGCGCGCAGCAGGGAGACGACGGAGGGGATGTCCCGGCTGGGGTAGGGCGAGGCGAGGAAGCCGGACAACTCGACCGGTTCGCACAGCGGTTCGCGGCCGACGGCCTCGGCCACCGTGCGCCGAAAGGCCTCGTCGGCCAGGAGCGCCGACAACGGTGTGGCGGTCAGGCGCGTGCCCCACCGCGGCCTGCGGTCCTGGCGTACGACGCCGACCAGCAGCCCGCCGGCGAACACGGCGGCTCCCGACATGCCGGCCCATTGAGGCCTGGTCTCGCCGGACGGGCCGGCGGGCATCGGTGTGGTGCTCGTGAACTCGTAGTGCCCGGACCCGGCGCCGGTGGCCGGGCTCACCAGCCCCGAGAAGTGCTCCTGGTCGCGGAGAGTCTCAAACTTCTGCGCGCGGGGGAAGCCGATCGCCTCGACCCGCTGGTCCGGCTGGGCGGAGACGAAGGAGCCGTACCGCGTGACCGGAGCCCGGCCGGGCGACTCCGCGCTGTGCGTCCGGAGCCGGATCAGTGCGGCGTCGGCGGCCGCGTCTCTTCTGCACCACACGACGTCACCGTCGGTGGGGTCCTGCCCGAGCCGCGCGACCGTGACTCTGTCGGGCCGCTCGCCGTCCGCTCCCGTGACCACGTGCGCCGCGGTCAGCACCAGCCCCGGGGCGATCCGGTATCCGGTGCCGAAGGACGGGCGCGCCCGTATCTGGACGACGAGTTCGGGGTCCGGGCCGGCCGATGTCATACGTCGTCGTCCACGTCGTTGACGTCAACCGGTCCGTCCTCATCGGTACGGGCGGCAAGGCGCAGGGTGACCGTGTGAGTGGTGCGGCGGGCCCGCTCCCCGCCGGCGCCCGCGCCGACCACGCCGAACCTGAACGCGCCGTCGCCCCTTGCCGACCGCTGCAGCTCCAGGCCGAACTCCACCGTCACTTCCTCGACGGACAGCCGGACGGAGCTGCCCGACGCCCTCGTCCTCGCCTCCGCGAGTTGCTCGCGCAGCGAGGTGAGTGCGTCGGCGAGATCCAGCCAGTCGGTGTGTGCCGTCGCGTCGGCCACGAGCGCCCCCGTGCTGTTGACAGCTTTCTTGCCGGTCAACACCGTACATCCGAAAGTGAGTTGGCTCACGGTGCCGGGTGCCCTTGCGAGTACGGCTGTCAGGCCGGGACGGCGGCAGCCCTCTGACCACAGCACTCCCGGCCCCGCCAGCACCCACCACCGCGCGGGCGACAACCGACACCACCCCACCCCCACCTGACCAATTACCCTCCCCACCATGCCCGCGGCCAAGAGACGCCCCCGCACCTACGACCCCGACAAGATCCGCACGGCGGTAATCACCCAGTTTCAGAACGTACGAGACGCCGTACGCACGCTCACGCCCGACCAGCTCGCCCTGCCCACTTGCCTCGGGGACTGGACGGTACGGGAGTTCGTCGCGCACATCGCGATGACCATCGAGGCCGTGAGCCGGACTATCGACCAAGAGCCGCCCGCGAAGGCGGAACTCTCCTTGCCCGAGTGGCCGTTCGCGACCGCCGCGTTGGACGACTCCAACACCGACCGCACCCGCGCCTTCACCCGCGAGCACCCAGACCTCGACGCGCTGTACGCCAGCACCGAGCAGCGGTTCGCCGAGAGGTTGGCCTTCACTCCGGGCGAACGGCTGCTCGCCACCCGTCCCGGTGCCATGAACCTCGCCGACTACCTGGTCACCCGCACTGTCGAACTCGTCGTCCACACCAAGCAGGCCGCGGTCACCGCGCTGGAGGACGCCAACCGGCTACGCCACTCCGTCTACCGGCGCGGCAGGGTGCGCCACCTCGCGCTGCTCGCCGAGCGGAAGCTGGAGATCGGCCACCTTGATGAAGCCTGCGCGGACTGGCAGCGCGCGCTGGACGACTTCCCCCACGTCCAATCCGGCCGCTGCGACGACCGCTTCCGCGCGATGCTCGCCGCCCTGCGCCGCACCGCAACAACCCCCACGCCCGCGCCGTCCACGACCGGGCCCGCTCGATAGCGGCCTCACCCCGTCCGGCCGCCCGCAGCCTGAGGCTCGGCGCGGCGCCGACCCCGCGCCGACTGGCCCGCCGAGCATCGACTCCGCGACTCCGCGATTCATCGACGGACGCAGCACGCTCGACCCCGACGCCAGGCGACGAGCTGGCTGGACCTATCGCGCGCTCGGACGGCCCTGAGCCCTCGGGCCTCCTGTGGGGTCCCGTCCACCTTCATCGGTCGGGTGAAACTCTGAACACAATGACTTGACAGGGAATGTGAAGGCGGCGATGTCCCGGGCGCTGCTCGACCACGGCCGGGCCGGCCGGTTCGCCTTCCCACCGCCGATCGGATCGCTGCTGGACGTGGACCTTGAGGATGGCGTCGCCTTGCGCGTCCACCTGGACGGCTCGGTGCCGCCCGAGTGGAGCAGCGGCCGCACCCCCGTCCTAGGCCCTGGCGTGGTACCGGAGCCGGGAGTGCTCTCCAGATGCCCGTACGTGTACCGGGTGCGGTGCGAAAACAACGGGGCCAGCCGCCGGGTCTGGATCGGCACCCAGATCCTGGCCCACCCCACCGAGTGGGTCCCCCTCACCGACTGCTCCTGGACCGACGACGGCCTGATCACCCCGGCCGCAACCGACGTCCTGCGGCACCGCCCCTCCACTACCGGCCCCGCACCGGCCGACGAGGCACACCACCCGGGAGCCCTGCCAGAGAGCGTCACCCGGTTCATCCGCGGCCTGGAGGCAGCCCAGCGCACCGGCACCGTCGAACACGTACGCCGGCTGTGCGCCGGCAGCGAAGCCTTCCTCGAAAGCCTCAACCCAGCAGCCCGTGCCGAAGCCGAGCAGGCCCTGAACGAAGCCCGGTCCTGGCGGGCCGGCCACGAGGACTACCAGCAGCGCGTCTTCGCCGACCTCGAAAAGGCCGTCTCCGAGAAGCGGGCCTGGGACGTGCGCTCCCAGCTACAGATGGCCACAGCACTCACCCGGCGCGGCGCCAGCGCCTCCGAGCAGCGCGTCCTTACCGCAGCCCGCCCGCGCCTTCCTCCGCCAGCAAGACCACCTCCCCGCCGCCGACTCGGCCCGGACCGTACTCCACCCACTCCTGGCGCCGCGCCCCAAGAGCCGCCCCAAACCGAAGCCGACACCCAAACCGAAGCCGACGCCCAAGCCACAGCAGGCGCCGAAGGAGCAGAAGAAAGAGCCGAACACCGCCCGGCGTGAACGGCGGGAACGACGCGCGGCCGTACGCCGGACCCGCGACATCCTTCAACGCCTCGACCAGCGCTTCCATCTCTCCACCAGCGAGAAGAAGAATCTCATCCAAGAGCTGGCCATGGTGGTGGACACCGCCGGTGACTGGCTCTCCTCAGACGAGCAGCACGAGGCCCACTTCTGGATCAGGAAGATAACCCGGGTGCCGAAGGAAGCCCGGGAACGCCCGACACGACGCGAACTCCCCCCAGACGTCCTGGAGTCCGCCGCCGCTGCAGTCCGTGGTGCCCTCAAGAAGGCCGCCCGGGAGCAGACCACCACCAACTGGGCCCGGCTCAAGCAACAGCTCGGCTCCGCGCTGCCCCACATGACGCTCGCCGACCACGTCCAGGTCCTCACCCTCGTCGACCAGGCCACGCCCACCGACCAGGCACTCCTGTCGTCCCTGCTTGCCGCAGGCGATCCGGATATGACGACGTCCTACCGCCAGGTCGCCGGCGCCCTGGGCCTGGACGTACCCGCGGACGACGACGACCTGCGCGACGTCCTCGAAGCAGACGTACAGCAAGTCCACAGCTACTGGCATCGCCGGTAGCTGCGCTTCGGTACATCAAGACGGGCGGTTCGCACGCACCAGCAGCGTGTCGGCGGTACGTGGACCTTCGGTCGTGGCAGGGAGCACGTCGATGGTGATCCTGGTAAACCCGGCATCATCGAGCAGCTTGGTCCACACGTGCTCCTGTAGCACCCAGCGGCGCATCGTGGCCGCCTCGCCGTCCGGCGTCTTGGTCGGCACCTCGGCCGCGACCACATCCGGCTGGGCATGCGACCCGCTCAAGTAGTGGGCGAGCGTCGCGAACACCAGCCGCCCGCCCGGCCGCAGCGCGGCAGCCGCCGCCGGCAGCAGCTCGCGCGGGTCGGCGAAGTCGACGGCGCCGAAGACGCTGTACAGCACGTCGTACGTGCCGCGCATCGCGCTCAGGTGAGACACCACGTCGCAGTGCACGATGCGCAGGCGCGGCGCGAGATACCCGTACAGGTCGGTCGCAATCGCGTACTGGGCTGGCGAGGCGTCGACCGCGATGACCCGGCTGGCTGATGCTGAACCGCCAGGTGCGCGGCGTGCCGGGCAGCCCCGGCGCCGAGGTCGCCCACACAGCGGCCGGTCAGGTCGCTCAGGACCTCCGCGCCCGGCCCCGCGTCCTGCCCCCAGTTCCAGTAGAACGTGGCGGGGACGGCGCGGTCACTGGCGGCGCGGGCGCGGCCGTAGTGGTGCCAGAGGTCTGCGGTGCTGGTTGTCACCCGCCCCATCCTGGCTGCGCGGACCCGCCGGCGGCGACTTCGACGAAGTCTCACCCCGGGCATGCCCAAGGGGCCCGGACGCTGAGAGCGCAACGAGCTGAACGAGCGGCTCACCGTCACGAAGTGAGCCGCTGCTGGTAGCGGTCAGCTGACGGCAGCCGACGCCAGGTCGAAGAACCGGGCCCGGGCGAGTTCCACACCGACGTCCACGATCCCCGTCCGGCCGTGCCGGTTGTGCGGTACGTGCAGTTCGGCGCGCTGGACCGCCGGCTCAGGCAGTCCGTGGCGTGGGAAGAGGTCGGCGGGATACAGCTCGGGATCCGGTGTGCGCTCGTAGTAGCGGCCGATGCGGTGCTGCGGGTCGTAGTAGGCCTGCCGGTACAGCAGGATGACCGTCTCGACGCGGCTGAGCAGGGCCTCGCCGTGACACAGGTCGCTCAGCCGCGGCCGGTGGTCTTCACGGAGCTCGCACGCCCGCGTCAACTGCTCGACGATCACAACTGCAGTCTGCAGGCCATCGGCCAGGGCCTGGAGATCGGCAACAACGTGGGCGACCTCCGTCTGCCGGTCCGCAGCTGAGCCTCGTTGTCCCAACGTTCCGTACATCAGACCGAGGTAGTCGACGACCAGGAGGTCGAGACGGCCGTGTCGACGTACCGTCCTCGCGCAGTCGCGTTCAATCTCCGCGACGGTGGGGGTTGTGCCGTCACCGCCGTAGGTCAACAGCGCCTTGCCGTCGGCGTCGGCGGCCGCCGCGTGCAGGAGCACCCATTCGTCCTCGTCGAGCGTCCGGCGGCGGATCCTCTCGGTCAAGACGCCGGTTTCCGCGGCCAGCGTCCGGGTCATGAGATCTGCGTTCGACATTTCCAGGGATGCGACCTGAGCGGGACGGCCCTGACGCAGGGCGCACTCCCGGGCCAGGGTGAGGGCGAGCATGGACTTGCCCATGGCAGTGCGGGAAGCGATCACAGTGAGCCGTCCGGGGCGCAGACCGCCACCGAGCAGTCCATCCAGTGCGGACAGGCCAGTTGGGATCCGGGGCTTGGGCGGGTTCTGGGTCACGGTTTGCCGGTGACTGCCCTCGCCGGCAGCGGTACGGCGGCGGGCATCGCTCTTGCGGGCGTGGTTACTGACCACGTGTCGTCCGTCCCGACGCGACGGGCCCGTGGTCCCGTACGCGTCGTGCCATGCAGACGTGACCCGATCGGGAAGGCACTGATGTTGATGCGCGGGCACCTGGGGCTCATCGCCCTCACCGTCCACGGGACCGGGGGCTCGCCGGACCGACACACAGCGGCGGCCGTCAGCGCGACGATAGCGAATTCTTCCCGTCGGCAGGATGGGACGCGCCGCCGGAACGCAACGCAGGCATCGATGCGCCGGGCGTCAGTGGTGTCCTGCACGGAACGCAGCACTGATCTGTGGCATGAACACTTCGGCAAGGCCAGCGCCCTCGGGGTCCCTGGTGCTGTCCAACAGCTTGTCCAGGTCGGACGAGAGCTGCGGGGGTGGTGAACTGCTCTCGAATAAGTGTGCATAAGCGTGCATGAGATTACTCTAGTGGTGCTATGATCTTCGCGTGAATCTGACTGAGTGGGCGCGGGCGCAGGGGATCAGTCCCCACACGGCGTATCGCTGGTTTCGTAACGGGACACT
>NZ_JBQQCE010000248.1:0-14062 GCF_052245645.1 Streptomyces sp. KR55
CCAGCGGCCCTCGGGGGTCAGGGCGAGCAGGCCCTCCGGGCCGAGGGAGGCGACCACCGCGTGGGCGCCGCGGCGGCGGGCGTCCTGGGTGGCGCGCAACGGCTCGTGGGAGCCGGTGAGTTCGGCCAGTTCGTCGGCGTTGGGCTTGATGACGTCCGGGCGGGCGGCCACCCCGCGGCGCAGCGGCTCCCCGCTGGTGTCCAGCAGCACGGGCACGCCCGCCGCACGCGCGGCGCGTATCAGGCCCGCATACGCGCCCACCGGCACACCCGGCGGCAGGCTGCCGCACAGGGCCACCGCGCTCGCCGGCGCCAGCAGGTCCTCGTAGGCCTCCAGGAACGCGGACCACTCGGCCGGTGCGATGGCCGGGCCGGGCTCGTTGAGCTGGGTCGTGTCGCCGGTCCGCTCGTCCACGACGGCGATGGTGCGCCGGGTCACGCCGCCGATCGGGACGAGCGCGTCGACCACACCCGGCGTGGCGGTGAGCGCGTCCTGCACGATCCGTCCGGTGCTGCCGCCGACGAAGCCGGTGACCGTCACCTCGTGACCGAGCGCGGCCAGGACGCGGGCGACGTTGACGCCCTTGCCGCCGGGGCGTTCGGTCACCTCGGAGACCCGGTGGGTGGTGTGCGGCCGCAGGGACCGTACGCGATAGGTGATGTCGAGAGCGGTGTTCAGCGTGACCGTGAGGATCACCTGGGCCGACCTCCCCCGAGTGAATGCGCTTGTCGTTCTCCGGGGGTCGATCATGCCAAAGAGACGGCGGTCGGCACAGTCGTCCGGTCGGCCACCGTCTCTTCGGTCGGCTCTCTACTGGCGGATGTATCAGGGCAGTTGGGGCTCAACCACCCATTCTCCCTGCCGCATCACGCCCTTGAGCTCGAAGTCGGCGTCCAGCAGCACCAGGTCGGCGTCCTTGCCGGGCTCGAGGGAGCCGATCCGGTCGTCCAGGCCCAGCAGCCGCGCCGGATTGGCCGACAGGGCCGCCACCGCATGCTCCACCGGCAGCCGGTCGATGGTCACCGCCCGCTTGAAAGCGCGGTCCAGGGTGAGCGTGGAGCCGGCGATCGAGCCGCCCTCCACCAGGCGCGCCACGCCGTCGCTGACCTCGACCTCCAGCGGGCCGAGCAGATAGCGGCCGTCGCCGAAACCGGCCGCGTCCATCGCGTCCGTGACGAACGCGACCCGCTCCGGGCCCGCGTGATGGAACGCCAGCTCCAGGGCGGCCGGGTGCAGATGCGTGCCGTCGTTGATGAGCTCGACGGTCACCCGCTCGTCCTCCAGCAGGGCGGCGATCGGGCCGGGGGCGCGGTGGCCGAGCGCGGGCATGGCGTTGAACAGGTGCGTGGCGACCGTCGCGCCCGCGTCGATCGCCTCGACCGTCTGCTCGTACGTCGCGTCCGTGTGGCCGACCGCCGCGATCACCCCGTGCTCGGCGAGCAGCCGTACGGAGTCGATGCCGCCCGGCAGTTCGGTGGCGAGCGTGAGCATCTTCGCCCTGCCGCGCGCCGCGTCGATCAGCTTGCGCACCTCGGAAGGCTCCGGGTCGCGCAGCAGCTCCTCGGAGTGCGCACCCTTGCGGCACGGGGAGATGAACGGCCCCTCGAAGTGGATGCCGGCGATCTCGCCCTGCTCGGCCAGCTCGGAGAGCAGGCCCGCCCGCCGGATGAGGAAATCCATGTCGCCGGTGACCGTGGAGGCGACCAGGGTGGTCGTGCCGTGCAGCCGGTGGGTGTGGATGCCCTTGAGGACCTCGTCGACCGTGCCGGAGGTGAAGGAGGCTCCACCGCCGCCGTGGTTGTGGAGGTCCACGAAACCCGGTACCAGCCAGTGGCCTCGCAGGTCGATCTCGGGCACGTTGGCCGGGGCGCTCGCGGCGATTCGGGCACCCTTGACGATCACTCGGCCGTCTTTGACGGTTCCCGTGGGCATGACCACGTTGGCTCCGGAGAGGACCAGGGGTGTTCCGTCGGTCGCGGGCTGCGGGTGCGTCGTGGCTTGTCGCGCCCCGCGGCGGAGCCGCATGTCGGCGCTGTCCCGCGCCCCTGGGGGGGTTGCCATCAGGCTGATTCCTCCGTGCGGTCGGTGGATGTGAGGAGATCCCAGGCGAGGAGCCCGGCACCCAGGCATCCCGCCGTATCGCCCAGGGCCGCCGGGACGATGTTCGGCAGTTTCTGGAAGGTGACGCGCTTTTTCACTGCGTCCCGCAGCGGTGTGAACAAGGTTTCCCCCGCCTCGGCGAGCCCGCCACCGATGATGAGCGTGCGCGGGTCCAGCAGGGTGAGCGCGGTGACCAGGCCGTCGGCGAGGGCGTTCACGGCGTCCTGCCAGATCCGTATGGCCTGTGGGTCGCCGGACTCGACGGCCTTGGCGCAGTCGGCCGCGTCCGCTTGCGCGTCCCCGGTCGCTGCCGCCCATGCCTCGCTGACCGCCGACGCCGACGCGAACCGCTCCAGGCAGCCGCGCTGCCCGCAGGGACAGGGCGTCCCGCCGGGCCGTACGACGACATGGCCGATCTCGCCCGCGAAGCCGTGCGCACCCGCCTCCACCCGGCCGTCGATACCGATGGCACCCGCGATGCCGGTGCCCAGCGGCACGAACAGGAACCGGTCCGCGCCCCGCCCGGCACCGATCCGGCCCTCGGCGAGCCCGCCGGTGCGCACATCGTGGCCGAGGGCGACCGGGATGCCGCCGAGCCGGTCGGCGAGGAGTCCGCGCAGGGGGACGTCACGCCAGCCGAGGTTGGCCGCGTAGGCGGCGATGCCGTGCTGTTCGTCGACGATGCCGGGGACGGCGACGCCGGCGGCGGCCGCGGGCGTGCCGAGGTGCTGTTCGCCGTACGCGCGGAGTCCGGCGGCGAAGTCGAGGATGCCGTCGACGACCGCGCCGGGCCCGCGTTCCCGCCCGGTCGGCCGGCGCGCCTGGTGGATCAGGGCGCCGTCCGCCCCGACCAGGGCGGCCTTCATCCCGGTGCCGCCCACATCGAGGGCGATGACGTGTCTCACGGGGGACAGTGTGGCCCGAGGACCCGGAAGAGGTCTAGTCCACTTACGTGGTGTAGACCTTGGTTCCGGTTGTAAAAAGTCAGATTTATCTTTCGGCGAGGGTGGGCGAGAGCACGTGCAGCGGTGCAGGACAGGAATGATCGCGGTGGTGTCCGCACTGGGCATGACGGCGGTCCTCGGCGGCTGCGGCCTCGGCGGAGACTCGGCCGACGTGACGCTGCGGCTGGTCGCCGCCGACTACGGCGACAGCGCGGCCAACAGCTCGAAGAAGTACTGGGCGAAGCTGGTCGAGGAGTACGAGGCCGACCACCCGGATGTGAACGTCGAGGTCAGCGTCTACTCCTGGAACGACGTCGACGCCAAGGTCAAGGAGATGGTCGAGGCCGGGAAGGCGCCCGACATGGCCCAGATCGGCGCGTACGCCGACTACGCGGCCGACGACCTGCTCTACACCGCCGACGACCTGCTCTCCATACCGGTCCAGGCCGGTTTCTCCTCCGCGCTCGCCAGCGCGGGGCAGGTCAACGGGGCGCAGTACGGCCTGCCGTTCGCCGCCTCCACGCGCCTGCTCTTCTACAACAAGACCCTCTTCGAGGAGGCCGGCCTCACCCCGCCCACCACATGGGCGGAACTGGCCGCCGATGCCGCGGCCCTGAAGGCCGAGGGCGTGAAGTACCCCTACGCCCTGCCGCTCGGCTCCGAGGAGGCGCAGGCCGAGACCATGCAGTGGCTGCTCAGCGGGGGCGGCGGCTACACCGACACCGTCGGCACCTACGGCATCGACTCCACGGAGAACGTCGAGACCTTCACCTGGCTGCGCGACGAGCTGGTCGGCGCGGACCTCACCGGGCCGGTCGCCCCCGGCAAGCTCAACCGCGCCGACGCGTTCGCCGCCTTCGCCCGGGGCGAGGTCGGCATGCTGAACGGCCATCCGTCCCTGATGAAGATGGCCGAGAAGAAGGGCGTGAAGTTCGGCATGGTGCCGATGCCCGGCGTGAACGGTGAGAGCAAGGCCACGATGGGCGTCGCCGACTGGATGCTGGCGTTCAAGCAGAACGGCCACAAGGAGCAGGTCGGCGACTTCCTCGACATCGTCTACAGCGAGGAGAACGTCCTCGCCTTCTCCCGTGAGTACGACCTGCTGCCGGTCACCAACGCCGCGTCCGAGGCCATGAGCGGAGCGTCCGAGGACCGGGACCTCAAGCCGTTCCTGGACGAACTGCCGCTCGCCGAGTTCTACCCCGTCGGCAAGACGTCCTGGGCGGCGGTCAGCGCGGAGGTCAAGAAGCGGATCGGCTCCACCGTGGAGCCCGGTGGCAGCCCGTCGGCGATCCTCGGCCAGCTGCAGTCGACGGCGACCACGGCGGAGAGCTCGGCGGCGGGATAGGTCGCACTGTCGGTGCCGGAGGTTACGGTTTCGGGCATGGAGCAGGAGCGGCTCGGACGGCGGGAACAGGACATCCTCGCGCTGGAACGCCGGGGGTTTGCCGGGCCCGGTGCGAAGGAGCGGGCAATACGGGAGGAGCTGGGCCTGGCCCCGGTGCGCTACTACCAGCTGCTCAACGCCCTGCTCGACGATCCGCGGGCGTTGGCGCACGATCCGGTCACGGTGAACCGGTTGCGGAGGGTACGGGAGCGGAGGCGGGCCGACCGATGAACCCGGGGTTTCGCTGTCACCCGGCGTGGCGTTGGATGATGCCGACCGGCGTGTAAAGGCCCGCCCGCGGATATGGTCGCCATATGGGCAGCCACGAGACCGAACCCAACACGACTCTCCCGACGCCCTCGACCCCTGCCGGGCGTGACGGGCTCGACGCGATTCTCGCCCGGCCCGGCAAAGCGGTGATCGCCCTCGACTTCGACGGGACGCTCGCCCCGATCGTGCCCGACCCCGAGCAGGCGCGGGCCCACCCCGACGCGGTGCCCGCGCTCGCCGCCCTCGCCCCGAAGGTCGCCTCCGTCGCAGTGATCACCGGCCGCCCGGCGGACGTAGCCGTGCGGTACGGCGGCTTCGCGGGTGTACCCGGCCTCGAGCATCTCGTCGTCCTCGGCCACTACGGCGCCGAACGCTGGGACGCCGTGAGCGGCGAGGTCAGCGCCCCCGCCCCGCACCCCGGCGTCGCCGCCGTCCGCGAGAAACTGCCGGGGCTGCTCGAACGGGTGGGCGCCGGGCAGGGCACCTGGGTGGAGGACAAGGGCCACGCGGTCGCCGTCCACACCCGCCGCGCCGCCGACCCCCAGGCCGCGTTCGAGGCCCTGCGCGAACCCCTCTCCGACCTCGCCACCCGGCACGGCCTGATCGTCGAACCCGGCCGCATGGTCCTGGAACTCCGCCCACCCGGCATGGACAAGGGCGTCGCCCTCCTGGAACACGCCCGCGACCTCTCCGCCGCCTCCGTCCTCTACGCCGGCGACGACCTCGGCGATCTCCCCGCCTACGCCACCATCGAAAAACTCCGCTCCACCGGCACCCCAGGCCTACTGATCTGCAGCGGCAGCGACGAGGTCCCCGAACTGAGCAAACGAGCCGACCTGGTGGTAAACGGCCCGAAGGGCGTCGTGGACCTCCTGAACAGCCTTGCGGCCCGCTTGGCCTGACGGCAGGCCGCGGACAGCCGCGCCGCAGCCACCCCGTCAAGCCGCGGGCATTCGTGCCTCCCCCAGAGGGGGACCCCCGGGGCGGCACGGGTGGGCGCTGGGGATCCCCTCTCTGGGGGAGGCACCCCGTCAGCGCCGGTCCGCGCGCCCCACCCCCCCCAGCGCCGCGCACCGCCCGATCAGACGTTCAGCTCACTCAGCTGCTCCAGAAACCACCGCCCCGGCGGCAGCGAAGTCGCCGCCGCGGCCAACCTCTTCGTCCGCTCGGCCCGCTCACCGACCGACATGCTCAGCGCCTCGTACAACGCCTCGGCCGTCCTGACCACGTCGTACGGGTTCACCCCGATCGCATCCTCCCCCAGCTCCTCATACGCCCCCGCCTCCCGCGACAGCACCAGCACGCACCCCTCGTCGGAGACGACCGGCACCTCCTTGGCGACGAGGTTCATCCCGTCCCGGATGGGGTTGACCAGCGCCACGTCCGCCAGCCGGTACGCCGCCAGCGACCGCGCGAAGTCGTCCTTGACGTGCAGCACCACCGGCGTCCAGTCCGGCGTCCCGTACCGCCCGTTGATCTCCTCGGCCTGCCGCTGCACCTCGGCCGTGTACTCCCGGTACACGGCGAGATCCTGCCGCGAGGGGTACGCGAACGCGACGTGCACCACCCGCTCACGCCACTCCGGGTGGTCGTCGAGCAGCTGCCGGTACGCCAGCAGGCCCCGCACGATGTTCTTCGACAGCTCGGTCCGGTCCACGCGGACGATCGTCTTGCGGCCCTCGCCGATCTCCGCCCGCAGCGTCGCCATCCGCTCGCTCACATCGGCCTCGTGCGACCGCTTCCGCAGGAAGTCCGCGTCCGCACCGAGCCCGTGCACGCCGACGCGCGTGTCCCCGAGGCCCCCGACGAACGCCTCGCAGCATGCGGTGAACGCGTCCGCCCAGCGATGGGTGAGGAAGCCGAGCCGGTCCGCGCCCAGCATCCCGCGCAGCAGCTGCCCGGCGATGTCGTCCGGAAGCACCCGGAAGTACTCCGGCGGCGCCCACGGCGTGTGCGAGAAGTGGCCGATCCGCACATCGGGGCGCAGCTCGCGCAGCAGCCCCGGGACCAGGCTGAGGTGGTAGTCCTGCACCATCACCGCGGCACCCTGCGCCGCCTCCTGCGCCAGCGCCTCGGCGAAGGCGCGGTTGTACGCCTCGTACGAGGCCCACTGCCGCCGGAACTCCGCGTCGAAGACCGGCTCCATCGGCGTCTGGTACAGCATGTGGTGGACGAACCACAGCACGGAGTTGGCGATGCCGTTGTACGCGTCCGCGTGCACGTCGGCCGGAATGTCCAGCATCCGCACACCGGACTCGGCGATTCCGCGCCGCACCGCCTCGCGGTCGCCGTCGCCGAGGGCCGAGCACACCCACAGCGCGCCGGCGTCCGGCCCGATGGCCGACAGCCCGGAGACCAGCCCGCCGCCACCGCGTCTGGCGGCCAGCGAGCCGTCCTCGCGCACCTCGTACGAGACCGGGCCACGGTTGGAGGCCACCAGTACCTGCGCAGCACCGTACGTTGAAGCCATACGCCTCAACCTAGCCCGAGCCGGATCCGCTCAAACGTACGGACGGCCGCCCGGCGGGGCCGTATACAACGCCCATAAAACGGTCACGCCACTTTCCGGGCGGCGTACTCGGCGATCTCCACCATCGGTGGCCGCTCCTCCGTGTCCACGGAGAACGTACGCGGTTCGAAGCCGTCCTCCACCCGTTCGAACTGGGTGAGGGAGGGGCGGATCAGATGGCCGCGGGCCAGCCGCAGCTGGGCCGTGCGGTAGATCGCCGCCGCCATCCGGCCGAGCGCCTGCCCGTCCTGGTGGCGGTGTTTGCGCACCCCGACGTCGACCTGCGCGAGCGCCTCGAGGCCGGCCAGGTGGAGGGAGTCGACCAGCATGCCCAGCTCCACGCCGTAGCCGACGGGGAACGGGAGCTGTTCGAGCAGCGAGCGGCGGGCCGCGTACTCGCCGCCCAGCGGCTGGACGAAACCGGCCAGCTGCGGCCAGTGCATGTTCAGCAGCGGACGGGCCATCAGCTCGGTCACCCGGCCGCCCTGCCCCGCCGTGCCGCCGAGCGGACGGTCGTACATCCCCTTGACGAGGTCGACCTCCGGGTCGGTGAGCAGCGGGCCGACGATGCCCGACACGAAGTCCGAGGAGAACTCCTTCAGGTCGGCGTCGATGAAGCAGACGATGTCCCCGCTCGTGACGAGGAGGGAGCGCCACAGGACCTCGCCCTTGCCGGGGACGGCCGGTATGCGCGGCAGGATGTCGTCGCGGTGGACGACCCGGGCGCCCGCGGCGGCGGCCACCTCGGAGGTGCGGTCGGTGGACCCCGAGTCGACGACGACGATCTCGTCGACGAGCGGGAGCTGCTGCATGAGGTCGTGACGGATCACGGCGACGATGTCGCCGACGGTCTCCTCCTCGTTGAGTGCGGGCAGCACGACACTGACCGACTGGCCCGTCGTGCGTTTGGCGGCCAGGATCCTGTGGAGCGGGCGATCGGTCAGGGACCAGGAGCGGGTGCTCAGCCAGCGCTCGACTTCTTCCAGCACAGCTTGCGGCTCCTCTGCGTTCTCCAGGCGAGGGGGGTGTGATCCATCTCGCGGTTCGGACGACTATCTCAACTGTCCTGGCCTTCGGTTACAGTCTTGAACAACGCTGATGACCATCGCATGTCGGGGGTTGTTTGCGTCTACAACCACATACAGCTCATCCAGAGGGGCAGAGGGAAACGGCCCGATGAAGCCCCGGCAACCCTCCAGCCGGTTCTTGTCACGCAGACGTGGTGAGGCTCCCGGCTAGGGAAGGTGCCAATTCCGTCTCACGGCGAGATGCGTCGTGAGGAAGATGAGGAGAAAGGGCCTCGCCTCACATGGCTGTGCAGACTGTCGAAAGCACCAGCACTCCCACCGTCGACCTCGGTCCCGCCGCCGCGCTGTCCTGTCGCGAGTGCGGCCACCGCGTACCGCTCGGTCCGGTCTTCGCGTGCGAGGAGTGTTTCGGCCCGCTCGAGATCGCGTACGACTTCTCCGCATACGACGCCGAGGAGCTCCGCAAGCGCATCGAGGCGGGACCGGCGAACATCTGGCGTTACGCACCCCTGCTGCCCGTCCCCGCGGACGTGGCCGGCAAGCCGAACCTGAACCCGGGCTGGACCAAGCTCGTCAAGGCCGACAACCTCGCGCGCGAACTCGGCGTCACCGGCGGGCTGTACGTGAAGGACGACTCCGGCAACCCGACGCACTCCTTCAAGGACCGCGTCGTCGCCCAGGCGCTGGAGGCCGCCCGCGCCTTCGGCTTCACCACGCTCTCCTGCTCCTCGACCGGCAACCTGGCCGGTGCGGTGGGCGCCGCGGCGGCCCGGGCCGGCTTCCGCTCCTGTGTGTTCATCCCGCACGACCTGGAACAGGGCAAGATCGTCATGGCCGCGGTCTACGGCGGCGAGCTCGTCGGCATCGAGGGCAACTACGACGACGTGAACCGCTTCTGCTCCGAGCTGATCGGCGACCCGGCCGGCGAGGGCTGGGGCTTCGTCAACGTCAACCTGCGGCCGTACTACGCGGAGGGCTCCAAGACCCTGGCGTACGAGATCTGCGAGCAGCTCGGCTGGCGGCTGCCCGACCAGATCGTCGTGCCGATCGCCTCCGGCTCCCAGCTCACGAAGATCGACAAGGGTCTGCAGGAGCTGATCAAGCTCGGGCTGGTCGAGGACAAGCCGTACAAGATCTTCGGCGCGCAGGCCGAGGGCTGCTCGCCGGTGTCGGTGGCCTTCAAGGGGGGCCACGACGTCGTCCGGCCGCAGAAGCCCGACACCATCGCCAAGTCGCTGGCCATCGGCAACCCCGCGGACGGGCCGTACGTCCTGGACATCGCCCGGCGTACCGGCGGTGCGGTGGAGGACGTCACGGACGCGCAGATCGTGGACGCCATCAAGCTGCTGGCGCGGACCGAGGGCATCTTCGCGGAGACCGCCGGTGGAGTGACCGTGGGTGTGACGCGCAAGCTGATCGAGAACGGTCTCCTCGACCCGGCCCTCACCACCGTCGTCCTCAACACCGGCGACGGTCTCAAGACGCTGGACGCGGTGGCGGGCACCGGGCTGACCGCGACCATTCGTCCCAACCTGGAGTCGTTCCGGGAAGCCGGCCTCGTCTGAAGTCCCGCGCCCCTGGGCCCGTTCACCCGACCGGAGGTCATTTCATGAGCGTCACCGTCCGCATCCCCACCATCCTGCGCACCTACACCGGCGGTCAGGCAGAGGTCGCCGCCAAGGGGGCGACCCTCGCCGAGGTCATCGCCGATCTGGAGAAGAACCACACGGGCATCTCGGCCCGCGTCCTGGACGACCAGGGCAAGCTGCGCCGCTTCGTCAACGTGTACGTCAACGACGACGACGTCCGCTTCGAGCAGGGCCTTCAGACGGCGACCCCGGACGGTGCGGGCGTCTCCATCATCCCGGCGGTCGCGGGCGGCTGACCCGCTCCTGCGTTACCGTGAGTAACGCCGGTTACGCAATGTTCATCGAATTGCCCCCTCCGTGAGAGAAGCGGAGGGGGCAATTCAGTGTGATTGAGCGCGGTACAGTTGGGGAACGCGCTGCGACCCGCATGCCGGACGCATATGAGTTCCGGCTCCGCGTGCGATAAGAAGCAGCCAAAGTGTGTGGCCCTTTTGCGTCTTTCATTCCTTTTATGGGGCCCGACTTGCCCTGAATTCGGGCGAATTCTCCGCAAATTCCCGACCCTTGGTGCCCAGAATTCTCGTCCGATTGACCTGTTGCAGACGGCAGTTGGACAGATACATTCAGCCGCGGTCGACGCGTTCCGGCGCACGCCCCCAACCAGTGGGGGGTGAGGTCTGACCCGGATCCGCGAAGTGTGGATCTGTGCAAGGGCCAGTAATAGGGGAGTTAGGCATGGCTCAGGGCACCGTCAAGTGGTTCAACGCGGAGAAGGGGTACGGCTTCATCGCGGTCGACGGTGGTGCGGATGTTTTCGTCCACTACAGCGCGATCCAGATGGACGGATACCGCACCCTGGAAGAGGGTCAGCGGGTCGATTTCGAGATCTCGCAGGGCCAGAAGGGGCCGCAGGCGGACATGGTCCGGCTCGCGACCAGCTGAAGCACGCGCCGACTGCAGCGACGTTCTTCTGTTCTTCGAAGGGCTCGCACCTCCCGGGGTGCGAGCCCTTCGGCCTGCCCGAGGCCGGCCTCGGTCCGTGGGAGGCGCTTGCACTCGGCAGGGGCGAGTGCTAATCATTGCGTTAGCACTCTGAAGGTGAGAGTGACAAAGAAGGACCGGGTCGGTGAGGCCGCAGGCCGGGTGGGGCAAGGAACCACGAGGCAGGCGAGCCGTCCGTCGCGGGCGCGGGCGCGGTCCGAAGTAATCACCCCCAGTCCTGGGAGGACCACTTCACATGGCCAAGATCATCGCGTTCGACGAGGAGGCGCGGCGCGGCCTCGAGCGCGGCATGAACCAGCTCGCGGACGCCGTCAAGGTCACCCTCGGCCCCAAGGGCCGCAACGTCGTCCTCGAGAAGAAGTGGGGCGCCCCCACGATCACCAACGACGGTGTCTCCATCGCCAAGGAGATCGAGCTCGAGGACCCGTACGAGAAGATCGGCGCCGAGCTGGTCAAGGAAGTCGCCAAGAAGACGGACGACGTCGCCGGTGACGGTACGACCACGGCGACCGTTCTCGCCCAGGCCCTGGTCAAGGAGGGCCTGCGCAACGTCGCCGCCGGCGCCAACCCGATGGCCCTGAAGCGCGGTATCGAGAAGGCCGTCGAGGCCGTCTCCGGTGCGCTGCTCGACCAGGCCAAGGAGGTCGAGACCAAGGAGCAGATCGCCTCCACGGCCTCCATCTCCGCCGCCGACACCCAGATCGGCGAGCTCATCGCCGAGGCGATGGACAAGGTCGGCAAGGAAGGCGTCATCACCGTCGAGGAGTCGCAGACCTTCGGTCTTGAGCTCGAGCTCACCGAGGGCATGCGCTTCGACAAGGGCTACATCTCGGCGTACTTCGCCACCGACATGGAGCGCATGGAGGCGTCGCTCGAGGACCCCTACATCCTCATCGCCAACTCCAAGATCTCCAACGTCAAGGACCTGCTCCCGCTCCTGGAGAAGGTCATGCAGTCGGGCAAGCCGCTGCTGATCATCGCCGAGGACGTCGAGGGCGAGGCCCTGTCGACCCTGGTCGTCAACAAGATCCGCGGCACCTTCAAGTCCGTCGCCGTCAAGGCCCCGGGCTTCGGTGACCGCCGCAAGGCCATGCTCGGCGACATCGCCATCCTCACGGGCGGCGAGGTCATCTCCGAGGAGGTCGGCCTCAAGCTGGAGAACGCGACCCTGGACCTCCTGGGCCGCGCCCGCAAGGTCGTCATCACCAAGGACGAGACCACCATCGTCGACGGCGCCGGCTCCGCCGACCAGGTCGCCGGCCGGGTCAACCAGATCCGCGCCGAGATCGAGAACAGCGACTCGGACTACGACCGCGAGAAGCTCCAGGAGCGCCTGGCGAAGCTGGCCGGCGGCGTGGCCGTCATCAAGGCCGGTGCCGCCACCGAGGTCGAGCTCAAGGAGCGCAAGCACCGCATCGAGGACGCCGTCCGCAACGCGAAGGCGGCCGTCGAGGAGGGCATCGTCGCCGGTGGTGGCGTGGCCCTGCTCCAGGCCTCCCAGGTGTTCGAGAAGCTGGAGCTCGAGGGTGACGAGGCGACCGGTGCTCAGGCCGTGAAGCTCGCGCTCGAGGCCCCGCTGAAGCAGATCGCCGTCAACGCCGGCCTCGAGGGCGGCGTCGTGGTCGAGAAGGTGCGCGGCCTGACCCCGGGTCACGGCCTGAACGCCGCGACCGGTGAGTACGTCGACCTGGTCAAGGAAGGCATCATCGACCCGGCGAAGGTGACCCGCTCTGCCCTGCAGAACGCCGCCTCCATCGCCGCGCTGTTCCTCACCACCGAGGCCGTCATCGCCGACAAGCCGGAGAAGGCCGCCGCGCCCGCCGGCGGCGGCATGCCGGGCGGTGACATGGACTTCTGATCCTGTAAAGGATCCAGTCCGTCCGGTCCCGAGGGCGGCACCCCCTGCCGGCAGGGGGTGCCGCCCTCGGGCGTGTCCGGGGTCACGCCGGAGCCGGGGAGACGACGGAATGCGGTGTCCTGCGAGTCCGTTGAAGTGCGTGCGCAAGTAATGCATGCGCATGTATCAACACGACTCACTCCCAGGAGCTCCACGTGACCGTCACCGCGTCCTCCGACTCCCGAGCGGCCCAGATCCTCGCACGCCCCTTCACCGTGGGCGGCCTGACCGTCCCCACCCGCATCGTGATGGCGCCGATGACCCGCTACTTCTCCCCGGGTGGTATCCCCGGCGCGGATGTGGCGTCGTACTACTCCCGCCGCGCGGCCGCGGGCGTCGGCCTGATCGTCACCGAGGGCACCTACGTCGGTCACGAGTCCGCCGGAGAGAGCGCTGACGTCCCGCGCTTCCACGGCGAGGAGCAGCTGGCCGGCTGGGCGAAGGTCGCCGAGGAGGTGCACGCGGCCGGCGGCCGGATCGTGCCGCAGTTGTGGCACATCGGCATGGTGCGCAGCGCGGGCAAGCCGCCGTTCCCCGAGGCCCCGGCGGTCGGCCCGTCCGGGCTGCGCCTGGACGGCACGGAGGGCACCGGCAAGGCCATGACCCAGCGGGACCTGGACGACGTCATCGCGGCCTTCGCCGAGGCCGCCGCCGCGGCCGAGCGGATCGGCTTCGACGGCGTGGAACTGCACGGCGCCCACGGCTACCTCATCGACCAGTTCCTGTGGGCGGGCACCAACCGCCGTACGGACGCGTACGGCGGCGACCCGGTGGCCCGTACGAAGTTCGCGGCGGAGATCGTGGCCGCCGTCCGCGAGACGGTCTCGCCGGACTTCCCGGTCCTCTTCCGCTACTCGCAGTGGAAGCCGGACGCCTACGACGCGCGGCTCGCCGAGACGCCGGAGGAGCTGGAGGCGATCCTGACCCCGCTGGCGTCGGCCGGCGTCGACGCCTTCCACGCTTCCACGCGCCGCTACTGGCTCCCGGAGTTCGACGGCTCGGACCTCAATCTCGCGGGCTGGACGAAGAAGCTGACCGGCAAGCCCGCCATCACCGTCGGCTCGGTCGGCCTGGACGGCGAATTCCTCAAGGCCTTCCAGGGGGAGGGCGCCGCGGTGGGCAGCCTCGACAACCTCCTGGACCGCCTGGAGCGCGACGAGTTCGACCTCGTGGCCGTCGGTCGCGCGCTGCTCCAGGACCCGCAGTGGGCGGCGAAGGTGCTGGCGGGCCGGTTCGACGAACTGGCCCCGTACGACGCGGCGTCGCTGGCCTCGCTGAGCTGACGATCGGCGACCGGGTGGGTGGGGGGGGGAGGGGGGGGGGGGGGGGGGGGGGG